>JAYULG010000050.1:0-4976 GCA_043763755.1 Akkermansiaceae bacterium
AGATATCACTCATTGCAGCGCGATTATTTCCTAACTCGCACGCTCAGCCGCTGCGGCATCGCGGCGGTCGCGTATATCATCGTGAGTTGCTTTCACCTCAATGCTTTGTGCTAAAATTACCGTCCGGATATTCTCGGGCAGGGCTTCATCAAGAGCGGATTGGTAAGCAGAAACAGCATAATCTTCCCCACGCTCGCACTCCGCTAAGATCGCATGGTCGCTACCTTGGGTAAACGCTGCTTTGAGGTCGATCCATCCGCGGTGGATGGCACTCGCGATGCTGCTTGTTTTTTCGGGTTCGACTCCTAGTTGTGTGACAAGCTGTTGAAGCTCACCCGCAAATTTTGAGCGCTGTAATGAGTAGGTGGCGAAGAGAGATTTCAGGTCTGAATGTTTTGCATTTTCTCCGGCATCGCGAAAGCCATTCTGGCCATCCTTACAAATTTCGATTAAATTATTCAGTGTTTTAGTGGTATTCATGATTGAGTGGCTTTGGTTGTGATATCGGTGGCGAAGCTACCTACAATCCCCAGTCTCACCATGGGGTAAAACCCCACCCTACTGCATCGGTAGGGTTTCACCCTATTGTTTGAATGAGGTCTGATTCATAATTTTGCCACCTGCAATCGCAGTTAAAACTACATACAACTCCAACTCAATTTTATATGCTCCACTACACTATCATGTTTCTCGTGATCGCACTCATCGCCGGATTTCTCGGATTTGGTAGCCTTGCTGGCATGGCTGCCACGATCGCAAAGGTCTGCTTTGTAATATTTTTAATTCTCTTCGTAGTCTCAATGCTACGCGGTAACAAGCGAATTGGTTAACTATGCCTTTCCAACACAAACCTTTTTCCTCATGAATAAGTCAGTAATTGCAGGGATGGTCATCACACTCGTGGGTGTATGCTTATTAGTCTATCAGGGGTTTCGATTCACCACAGAAGAGAAAGTGGTAGATATAGGCCCGCTCGAAGTGAATGCGGCCAGAACGAGAGAGTTTCCAGTTCCACCAATTATCGGGTGGGTGGTGACTGTGGGTGGTGCAATCGTTGTGGCCCAAGGACTCCGGACCGCAAGGGCTTAGGAAGACTGACAGTTCTCCGCTTAAATGGAAGGCATCCTATCTGATCAATCCAGTCTGGACTGCTACGATATTTGCGATTGTGGGAATCTTCTATATTCGGCAAACACGCAGTGCGTGGCGTGCGGCGCGGTGGTAGGCTATGATGCTTTAGCGCAAGTCGTCACATCGTTTTCTACGGATGTGTCGAGTGGGCACTGGCTCGCAACGAATCCTAAACTTGCAGGCCGAGCTTTCCGTCCTTGTTCGCAACGCGTATCAGCATGCAACTGCAACTGGATGCTTGACGAAAGCATCGTCGGGGAAAGCTGTATTTCATGTCAACTTACACTAACAATCCCGCAATTAGATGTGCAAGATAACGCAAGACTCTGGGGCAAAACTGAGATAGCGAAACGCCGAGTCCTTGCTCAACTCCTGCGGCTCAGGCTTCCATTCTCGCGGATGGATTTAGTTGCTATACCACTTGGATTTAAATTCATGGCTTCCTTGCCCGGTGAATTTGTCCTAACGGGGCATGAAGCCGGAGTTATTACACTCAATATCAGCGAGGCAGATGATTCGGAAAGGGAAGCCATGCGCGAAAGGATGGGTGAGAAATATCGCTCTCTTGCGGGCCATATTCGGCATGAACTAGGTCATTACTATTGGGACTTATTGAGTCAGGATCAAGCGTGGATAGAAGGCTTCCGCACCCACTTCGGAGATGAACGTATAGATTACAGTAGTGCTCTGCAAAATCACCACCAGGCTGGGGCGCCTACGAGCTGGCCACTGAATCATATATCAGCTTATGCCTCATGCCATCCGTGGGAAGATTGGGCTGAAACATTCGGCTACTTTTTACATTTGGAGGAAGGATTGAGTTTAGCGAGGCACTTTGGACTCGAGTCGAATGATTTGCATCTTGCGGTATCGCGATTCAGCACTGCCTCGCTGCCAGCCTCAGCAGAACAGTATAACAATGTCGAGTTCCTAGCAGATGTGAATCGGTGGGTGCGCCTGAGTTTGTTTATCAATGAACTAGCTGAAGGACTTGGGCATGCGCATCCTTCGCCATTTATTCTCAATGTTGCGACAGTCGCTAAACTCTGGTATGTCCAACGCTCGCTGGATAAACTTCGTGCGGGCAGGTGATTGCTGATTTCACATCAGACGAACAATCGCGAGCGTCGTTCGCCCAAGATTTTGAGGTAGTCGGCTTTGGCAGGCGCGGAAAGATAGGAGTTTTGAATTTTCAATTCCCATGAATCTTGGGCAGCTTTGAGGGTATGCAAGATGGGATCAATGATTGCGAGAGGTAGTCCCAGACGCTCCCGACAGAGGTAGTCCACTAAATCGTTGCGGGTGAGTTTGCGTTTTTTTCCGCACAACGGCAATGCGCTTTCCTCGGATGCATTGCCCAAGACCAGCGTGGTGTTGAGTAAGTCGTAGGCAGGTGATAGGCAAACGATGCCATTTCGGACCACCAGCGAGAAGTTTTTTAGGTGCATGTCTTCGTTTCCGGTCAGATAACAGAAAAGTAGCAATCGGGCGAGCTTGGCCTTCTCTATGGCCGGAAAAGTGCAGTGGGCCTCTACCACCTTGCCCACTTGCTCGATGGAGCTGTTATACTTTGTTTCGCGCCCAGCTCCAGTAAGCTGCGCAAAGTCCTCTTGGTGCAGTCGTTGGTTTCTTCCCAGTCTGTCAAAGCGGCGGATGAAATAAACCCATGATCCGTCGCTTGCAGACACCAGGCCATGAGTCGGCACTTCGAGCCCAGCGATCTGTGCCAGTGTCATCGTCAAAGCTTCGTTGGCTGGCACTTCTTCAAATGGTAGTGGGTTCGGCTTGAGGATGAATTGTCCGCCGCGATCCACGATCTCAAAGCCACCTTTCTTTAGTTTGAGCACAGCGGAAAGCTTGGGCTGCACCCCTTGGATTGACATTTTGTCAGCCCGTAGCCGCGCTTCCCGGAGTTGTTCCTCTTGGGTCAAATTCAGCGGTAATAAATTTTCCAAACGGGGATTTATGGCTCGCAAGCCCGCCCGGCAATAAAGTCCGCCACCTTTTACGGGTTCTAACATGATCGGGCATATCTTCATTCCGTGCCTCCAGCGATCGTCGGCCATTCCTCGACTGTAAGTGAACCCACAACATCGTGGCCTACAATCATCAGTTGCCGGAAGCAATCACTGCGGTCGATCTTGTGTTTTCGTAGGATCGCGTCCAGTTGTGGCCCCTCTGGCAGTAAACCCTCCAGAAACGGTGGAAAATCCGTAGAAAGCCACGGCTCCTCGCGCACCAGCAGCGTGAGCGACACTGGCGGCCCGGAATAATCCGGCAAGTAGGCGAAACTCCATCCACCCGTGTCCACTTCTGCCAAGTTTCCGGCTGGGATTCCGTGCTGTCGAATGATGGCTCTGCGCTGCTGGCTCATGAGTTGGTCTCCTTTTCGGTAACGAGCCATTCATCTACTAGCGGTCCATGTGGCAGTAGTTGGATGTTTAAGGCGTATAAAACTGGCACCATCCGTGCCCAAGTGGTCCGGCCCGCGCCTGCTTCCAGATCTTGCACCACGTAGCGGCTCACCCCGGCATAGCGGGCAAGCTGAACCTGACTCAGCCCCGCCCTACGACGATGCCAACTAATCAACGAAGCTAACTGCGCGGGTTGCATGATTTATCAGCCGAAAAAGCAATCAACCTCAATTCCGCTCGATAATACGAGCAGAATAAGCACTTTTTTGTGAAGTGGATGTCAATCAGTCCCAGCTACACACTCAATGCCTGAAATTTCGAGCAAATACACTGCTACTTGGCACATCTAACCACGACCAGAGATTTCTGCGGATTCGGCTTAGCGAGCTATGGTTTGGAAATCGCTTCTTTCGGTGGCGGACTAGCCTCGGCCTTCATTTCAAACTCGGCTTTGGCCACTTTGCGACATTCAGCTACGAAGTGGTTACACGCTTCGCGGCAGAGAAGGGGAATGGCGCGGGATGGATCGAGATCACTGGGGATGCCATTGAATCGGCTGGCTTCACTATCATCGAGTGGGGTGGCAGCATCAATCTGCCAGAGGATTTTTTTGGCACACTGGTGGGCTGGGCCACAGACTTTTTGCACAAGGGACTGGGCACCTGCATGACTGATGGAGCGTGCGAAGCGATACATACCAGTCTGGCGATTGAGTTTTTCCCGTAGCGTTTCAACTTCCAAAGTACCCTCTGCATGGGCGAGAAACAGCCCGATGCATGCCGGGTAAAACTGATCGATGACTGAGCGCAATTGTTCCTCATTTTCCAGCGAGATGATCCAGCCGCGCTTCAAGTTCACTTGCCCCTTGGTGAAGCGGTAGGTGCCATCTGCAGCGTATGTCGAGATTGCTCGGGCGGCTGCTGGGCCTTCATGATGCTCAAGGCCACCAAAGGCTGGCTCGGTGGATAGCTCGGCATCGGCAGTGTGACAGATCACATAAGCATAGCCATAGACATCGGCTTGTAGCTCGATTTCTCCGATGCGGTGGATACCTGAGCGGATGAGATTTCGAAGTTTAAGAGCGATGGACATGGGGAAGTGAAAAATAAGTTATAGATTTGAGTGGGCCTGATCGAAGTCATGCACTTGATCAAGAATCACATCTGCTAAGAGGCGCTCGGTGCCGATGGCAGAACTATAGTATAGTGTCTTGCCTCGGAGGTGATGGGGATTCTGGCGGAAGACTTCACGCTGGCTGGCCGCCGCACCTACTTCATTTTCGATCCCTAGTAATACAGGAATGTCTTGAAAGGAGTGAAGCCCATCTGAAATGAAAAATGGCACAACGACGACGTGCGGTGTGTTTGACATTTTATCCCACTCCGCGATGAAGGGTTGTTCTTCCATGTAGGCATCTAGCACAGCGGCATA
>JAYULG010000051.1:0-4975 GCA_043763755.1 Akkermansiaceae bacterium
AAGACAATCATCAGTAACAGCAGTTTACCCCCGGAGGAAAAGGCAATTTATTTGAAGCTTATTTCCCCCTAATATAACAACCTATTAGATTCGGAGTCATACTATCGGTTGGCTCAAACAGAGCGTATATAAAACTCCAATCGCAAACTAAGGCGAAATAAGTTTTTTCCAAGCGTCGTCAATCCGTGATGTCACAGTGGTCGCAAGATAGTTTCGCGTGCCTACTTGCACCACGCGGCGGATTCCCTGAAGAGACGAGGTGAGGAAAATTTCATCTGCGGATTCGAGATCCTGTAGAGTGAGTTGCAGTTCTTGGTGGGCGATTCGCTCCTGCGTGGCGAGTTCCATTACCACTTCGCGGGCGATTCCTGGCAGGCATCCCGAGGCGAGAAGCGGGGTGAGCAGGGTGCCATTTGTGACGAGGAAGAGATTTGCGGTCGCGGACTCGCAAAGGTGGCCGGCGGTGTTGAGGAAGATGGACTCTTCAAAGCCAAGATGCCGCGCATGATCCAACGCGATCAGATTTTCTGCGTAAGACGCACACTTTAGTCCCGCAAGAGGTGAATGCTCGTTACGGGGCCAAGGGCAAATCATCGCGGTGAGTGGCTTGGATGATTCAGTGAGAGCTTGGGCGGTGAGCCACAGCCGCGCATCGGCACCCCGCCCGATATTGTTGAGAGGGCCGCTGCCTGCTGTGATGGTGATGCGCAAGCGTGCAGGAATTTGTGTGAGGTGATTCACCTCTAACAACTGGACGGCGATTGCTTTAAAATCCCCGAAATCGACATCCCATCCCAAACGCTCACATGAGGTTTTCAGGCGCGCAAGATGCCGCATGAGAAAAATAGGTCTGCCATCCAAGACGAGCATTGTTTCGAACAAACCCAAACCATGAGTAAATCCCCGGTCCGTGGGTGAGGAGGGGAAATCTTCTACTAGCATCCATTGTCCATCGCACCAAATCTGCATCGCTCAGTGGGTATGATGGCTCTCAGTGTGACCTTGTAAACACTTGCGTGCGGGTGGCAGATGATTGAGTTTTCGGCATGCGAATCTATATTTTTGTCTGCGGAGCTACGATCATGGCAATGGGTCTGGCGGCTCCAAGAATGCTCGAAGCAGGGCAGTCTGTAGGGTTTCTCCAAGGTGCGCTCACGCTTGGCGGAGGCATGATTATTTGCGGCTTATTTTCCATCAAAATGAAGTGGCATGGGCTGATAGGTGCGGGAGTTTTAGGCCTGTTGGGTGCGGCTCGTGGGGCGGGAAATCTTCCGGGCTTTTTCGAATACGTGTCTGGAGATCGCTCGCGGGTTAGCATGCCTGTCTTCGAAATAGGAGTGGCGATGATTTGTCTTCTGCTGGTGATTCGCATCATTCGGGTGCTGCAGCAGGAGCGGGTGCGTCGGATGCTGGCGGAGCGGGAGTGAGGCTAGCGGGCGGCGGCGGCGGGACAGGTTTGGGGAGTTTATCTTCCCATTGGTGGAGTTGGTAGCCCTCGCCTAGGCCACCCATTTCCTGCAAAAGCTCATGGCATTTTTGTCGCCATTTTTCGTAATCGGGCGGGCCTTTCTCGGCATCGCGGCTGCCTGTGAAAATGAGATAGGTCACTTTTAAATCGGAAACTGGCCGGCTGTAGGATGATGCCTTGGGATTGATCTCCACCGCCATTCGCAACGAGGCTTCACCCACTTTAAAAGAAGGTCCACCATCGCCGACGATGGCTGGGTAAATTTTTTCCCCATGCACCACCACGGCGTAGTCACCAGCTTTTGGCGCAAAGGGATCGCTTGAGGTGAGGATGCTTACGGGAATGACGATGAATGGATCATACTCGGCGATGAGAAAACTGCGTGCTTTGAGATCATCGATTCCCCGCTTCAAGAAGCTGATGCGCTCCCGCAGCCAGGTCTTGCGCGCTGCGGTGGTCTCGCTGGCTGCGAGCTCTTTTTCTGCGCCTTTGATGCGGGATTCCCAGCCCGCGATCATCGGATTGATGCCTGTGCCGCGCTTTTTCCAGCCGTAGCTTGTGAAGGGCTGGTAGTGAGTGGAATTGACAATTTCGTCAGGCATTGCGGGCAAGCGATCGCCATCTGAGCCATCTGAGACTACATCCATCTCGGCCTGGAGTAGAAACACTCGCTGGCCATTTTCTTTGCGAAGATTGAGCATGCTCTCGCAATCGTAGAGATTATGTTTCGTGAGAATTTCATTGAGCATATTTGCATCGCGGCGGATGCGGGTGATTTTTTCTTGGTAGATTTTTTCATACCATGCCGAGACATCTGCTTTAGCAATCATGGCAGGGAGTCCGGGAAGAATTTTTGCAAGCTGCGGGCTGGATCTTTCTAGCTCGGGCATGGTTTTCGCCGCTTGCGGGAGGCGCAGTTGCAATTGGTAGCTGGCGGTGAAACTAGCGTCATCTACCCGTTCTTGGGAGGCGGTGCGGCCTTTTGCGATGGTCACCTCCGATTTAAAAGGGATGCCTGAGCGCAATTTCCGTACATCTACCACACTTCCGAGCGGGCCGCTGCTGGGCGGAGTGGGAGGCGCAGTCTCGTCTGATTCTTTTTTCTGAGAATTCTCCAGTTCCGTGCGGAGTTCCGCGATTTCCTTATCGTGGCGCTCCTGTTTTTCCTCAATCTCACCCCGTATGCGTGCCTCGGCTTGGCGGTAGATATCCTGCGCATCCAGTGTAGAAGCCGTGGATGCGGGGCGTAAAATTTCCTTCAGTCCGCTCAATACTTTGCCGAAAACGGGTGAAAAAAATAGCCCCAGCCCAGCCGCAACCACCGCCACGACAATCAATCCAATCCACGATACGCCACGTGAGCGCTTTTGATTTTTTGTTTTTTCCACAAACATCGTAGCGGCAGCCTATCAGAGGATTTTTGTTCATCAATCCTTCACCCACAAACTTTCCCGGGAACCATTTTGGAATTTTGAATTTCATCAAAACTCGGCCATGACAAACTCGCCCACATCCCTACACTCCTGCCGTGAGCTATCAGGTCTTCGCACGCAAATATCGGCCAAAATCCTTCGTTGATGTCCTTGGGCAGGATCACGTCGTCCGCACCCTGCGCAATGCAATCGCCCAAAAGCGGCTGGCACATGCATATTTATTCGTCGGCCCGCGCGGCACCGGAAAAACCTCCACGGCTCGCATTCTAGCTAAGGCTTTGAACTGCACCGACGGCCCTAATGCGGATTTCGATCCCGAGGAAGACATCTGCATCGAGATCGCAGAAGGTCGCTCGCTTGATGTGTTAGAAATCGACGGTGCTTCGAACAACGGTGTCGAGCAAGTGCGCGATTTACGGGAGTCCGTGCGCTTTGCCCCAGCGCGCGGGCAATTTAAAATTTTCTACATTGATGAAGTCCACATGCTTTCAAATGCCGCCTTCAATGCGTTGCTGAAAACGCTGGAAGAGCCGCCACCCCACGTGAAATTTATTTTTGCCACCACCGAGGCGAATAAAATTCTGCCCACCATTCTCTCTCGTTGCCAACGCTTCGATCTCCGCCCGATTCCCACGGAAACCATCGCCCAGCATCTTCTGCACATTGCTTCCCTTGAAGGCATCACCCTCGAGCAAAGCGCTGCATGGGCCATCGCAAAAGGTGCGGATGGCGGCATGCGCGATGCCCAATCCATGCTCGATCAGCTCGTCTCCTTCTGTGGCGATGCCATCAATGAGGCAGATGTGCTCGATGTTTTCGGTTTTACTTCCCGTGAAAAAGTAGCCGCTCTCACACTTGCCTTGCTCGCCAGGGATAATCCCGCTGCCCTTTCTCTTATACAAAAAGAAGCAGAGACTGGCCGAGAGTTATCCCAACTCCTCGGCGAACTCATCGGCTGCCTGCGTGCCTTACTCGTCGCCAAGCTCGATCCTTCTGCTGACGGGGAAGGCATCCCAGCCCACCTTTGGAACGAGCTATTAGCCGCAGCAGACGGATACCCGCCAGACCGGATTCTTTCCGCCATCGATGTCTTTGCAGAAACCGAGGGCCGTATGAAATGGGCCACTAATAAGCGCCTGCACTTCGAACTAGGCGTCATCAAAGCCATCCAATCGCTTGGGGAAATACGCATCACCGATGTCATCAAAGTTCTCACCCGCGGGGCCGATTTTTTGACAGCTCCGCTCAACACCAGCTTGCATGCGCCAAGTCCCCCACCCCACGTCATTTCTTCCGCACCACTGCACAGCCCAACGCCTGAGAAAACTGGCAATCAATCGACGATGGATTCGCTCATTGCGGCTGCTCCAGAGGTGAGTGCCACCCCTGCGCCCGAAGCCGCCCCATGGAAGGACGAAAAGCCTGCCGAGCAGCTAAAGACTCCCACACCGCCACCAACTCCACCCGAAGATTCCTTTCACAATGATCCTCTCATCCAAGCAGCACTGGTGAAATTCGAAGGAAAAGTGCTCAACTAGCGATGACTTTACCCATCTCAACTCAACCTGCCGAAGCTCACAGTTACCCAGATTTCAAAACGATGAAACCGCTCCAAATTATCGCTTGGATAAAGGAGAATCCGCTTGTGGAGCCTGGATGGGGCGAAAATTTACGTGCAAAACTCAGCCAAGCGCGCGACCACGCTGCCGAACTTGAGGAGCAACGGGACCAAACCCAAAACACAGCCGAACAAAGCTAAATTGCTACTCAATGATCCATCTCGATACGAATCTGCTGATTGGTGTTCAGGATACCACTGACTTACACCATCCCATTTCGCTCAAGGTTTTTGGAGCCGGTGATCATTTTGCCTGTTCTGCGGTGGTCTGGATGGACCTTCTTTCATTCCAGTCTGATCCATGCTCCTCGAACGAAAAAGTAAAGGCTACCTAACCCTCTCCTATGAATATTCAAAAACTGATGAAACAAGCCCAGCAAATGCAAGCTGGCCTCGCCGCGAAACAAGAAGAACTCGCCTCCCAGACGGTGGAAGCCTCCGTCGGTGGCGGCAAGG
>JAYULG010000052.1:0-4917 GCA_043763755.1 Akkermansiaceae bacterium
GTGAGAGGTGATTTCCTCAAGGCCCTGCATTTCATAAAGCCCGGTTCCGCCAATGATGCCAATAGCGGGAGAGTGAATGAGAGACGGGTGCACTGAGTGGGGATAGTGATTCCTGCTGAAATGGGCAAGCACTGGGTTCTGCTGTGTTTCGCAGACTCCATCGCGATGACGCAGTAGGAGAATTATAGAATTTACGAAAATGCAGGTTTGCGCAAACGGTCTAAATAACGTGAATTCCTTGAGTGCGTTTCACCTCGCAAGGGCGCGTGCTCTAGATCGTCCGGTTCCAATTGCCTTATCTTCTGTGCTTCAGCTTTCACCTACACCTTTCACACTTTGGATCGGCATCGCTGCCTTGGTCTTAGTGAGCGTGCTGGCCGTTCTTTCATGGAAACGCAGTCCGCATCCACGGCGCACCGCCGTGCTGGAATGCTTGCGCCTGCTCGCTGTGACTGCAGTGGTTTTGCTGCTTTGGCAACCCGAGTGGCTCACCACTGTGGACCCCGGCACCAAACCTAAAATCGTAATTTTGTGGGATGATTCTAAATCGATGACCACGATCGATGCACCACTTCCCACGCTTCTATCCGAAAAATCCGAGATTGTTTCCCGGGCAGAGTGGGTCAAAAAAACTTTGGCGTCTGAGCTATGGAAGCCACTTGAAGCGCAGGGTGCCAATGAAGTTGCCGCAGTTCCTTTCGCCACAGCATCTACCACTGAATCTTCTGCTCTAGCAGGAACGAATATTGAGGGCCCATTAGCTGACTTGCTGGATAAGGAAGCGAATCTTCGCGCCGTTGTCCTACTCAGCGATGGTGACTACAATCAAGGGCAACCTCCCGTCGCTGCCGCTCAGAAAATGCGCCTGCGAGGAGTTCCGCTTTTTGCCATCCCAGTCGGCAGCAATGTGCGTCTGCCAGATTTAGATATTCTTTCAGTTTCTGCGCCCACCTATGGAATCGTCGGTGAAAACGTCCAGATCCCATTCACCGTCCGTTCCTCTTTAGACAGGCAAGTCCGCACCATCGTCCGCTTGCGAGATGAATTCGGTAAAGAGCGGACCAAGGATCTTGTGATCCCGCCCAATTCTGAGACGTACGATTCCATGCTATGGCGCCTCGAGAAAGAAGGGACGTCCACGCTCGAGCTTTCTATCCCCCTCGCCGATGGCGAACTCGTCACAACCAATAACAATCAAAAATTCAACATCGCAGGGAAACCTGAAAAAATTCGTGTGCTCGTCATCGAGACTCTTCCGCGCTGGGAATATCGATTTCTCAGAAATGCCTTATCCCGTGATCCTGGGGTAGAGCTTTCATGTTTATTGATGCAGCCTTTGCTCGGCCCGGGCGCGGGGCCGAACTATATTAAAGAATTCCCTCCAAAGATAGAAGACCTTGCAAAATTCGATGTCATCTTCATAGGAGATATAGGTATAGGCCCAGACCAACTGTCGAAAGAACAGTGCACATTGATCCGTGGTCTCGTGGAAAACCAAGCATCTGGTGTAGTTTTTCTACCAGGTTCACAGGGGAATCAATTTACACTTTTAGATAGTGATCTCTCGGACCTCATGCCCGTTGTTCTTGATGACACACTCAAGAAGGGCATCGGTGAACCACTTCCCTCACCATTGAATCTAACGACGGAAGGCCGCGCTTCTCTGCTTACCATGTTAGGAGATGACGAAGAGGAAAATCCAGAGATCTGGCGGCGCTTGCCCGGCTTTTACTGGCATGCACCCGTGATCAAGGCAAAGGGCGGCACAGAAGTGCTGGCGGTGCATGGGAATCGCAGAGGGAAATTTGGCCCGGTCCCACTGCTCGTCACCAAGGCTGCGGGCAGTGGCAAGGTGCTCTTCATGGGAATCGATTCTGCATGGCGCTGGAGGCGCGGCGTGGAAGATCTCTACCACTATCGGTTTTGGGGACAAGTGGCTCGCTGGATGTCCTACCAAAGGAACATGGCAGCGGGTCAGCGAGTGCGACTATTTTTTAACCCAGAGCGCCCTGAGCCAGGTGCGACAGTGACTCTCAATGCAAATGCTTTCGATCCCAATGGTGCGCCGCTCAAGGAGGGTGCGGTTGCAGTAGATATCACATCGCCCAGCGGGCGCACTCAGCGCATCGAGCTACAGAAAAATGATAGTGCCTGGGGAAGCTTTGCGGGCCGCTTCAAAGTAGATGTCCCCGGGGCATGGAAGCTCCGCGCTTCTGCCACAGGTGCTGAAGACAAGTTCACTGAAACCACAGTCCTTGCGCAAGGGCTTGAGATCGAGAGAATCGGCCAACCAGCTCGCCCAGAGGTGCTCGAAGAAATGGCAAAAGTCGCAAAGGGCCGCGTGATTCAGCCAGCACAACTCGCGGATTTGATAAAGGAAATCAGTGCCCTCCCAGCGCCACGGCTTTTGGAAAATCGCATTCCATTGTGGTCACATTGGGGGACCATCGCCGCGCTGGTCATACTCTTGGGTGCCTTCTGGATCGGACGTAAGTTGAACGGAGCGTTCTAATCGAGACAAGGAATTCAATTGCCAAGCTCTCCAAGCACAACTTCAACGCCTTCTTCTGAAAAAAGAAACCATGCCAGCGAACGATATCAACGCCGCGTGCGACGGCTCGGGGACTGTGATGAATGAAAGATTGCCCAATGAGACCGACCATGTTTGCAGGACTCCTCCATTGCTGGCGAGGAATCCGGGACTGAAGTTCGCCGCATCCGGGCGGGTGGCGACGTTTTTGATGCGGATTTCTACAGTATCTACAGTGTGACCAAGAAATACTCCCACCGAACCTGAGTTTGTCACATGAGTGCCTGGGTCAGGCGGATCAATTACCAAGGGATGATTGAAATCTCCCGTGAGTGTATCGCCTGATATGATGAACGCGCTACTTGCACCGTCGAGCGGAGTGAATGATGGGGTGTTCCCGAATACTCCTCCTAGCGAGCCGCCGACGGTCACGATGTCCAAGCTATTAAAGCCAGAACTCTTGATGATTGCATTGATGGAATTGATATCGAAGTGCAGACCGTTTACCGCAGTGGTAAATGAAATCTTCAATTTATAACTCACATAGTCGCCATTTGTGGGCAAAGTGACGGGACCTGCGCCATCTTCTCCATAGTAACCAAAGCTCGTAAAAGCGACGTCATTGGCTGCGTTTGCACTCGCTTCATTCTGAGGAGAAATGACGGGCTGACCTGTTCCCAGATTTGGCCAGCGTTCTACCACCCAATCTGAATAAGCAAACAATCCGCTGGAAGTAGCGAGGTGTTCTAATTCAAAGCTAATCTGATTATTTGGCAGCGTTACTCGATACTGCTTAAGATTGTTAGTATACTCACGCTCACTTAGATCTCCCTGAAAATCGTCCCAGTCAATCGATTGCGCACTCAAAGTGAAGGAATTCGCAAACACCAAAAGAGGGCAGAGCACTAGGAATGAGTGCCGCACTGAGTATTCCTTGCTCACGGAATTCACAATGCTTTGGGGGATTCGAGCCTTCATCTTGCGGCTTTTCTACAATTGTAGCTCCGAAATATCAAACGATATATCCCAAATTGATTTTAATTTATACTGATAATATTCAGCACATCACCTTCCCGCACTGATGGTCGTATCGTCTAGAAATTGATATTAACCTTAAAGACTTAAAGCAGACTACGCCTCCGATAAAACGAGTGAGACGATCCAATTTTTTGGGTTGTCCAAATTCCCGCGAAAGTAAAACCTTCTCCTGTTATGAAATCCATCACACGAATCACATCGGTCACAGCTTTTTGCCTACTTTCGTTTTCTGTTCTAGCAGCCGAGCATCCGGACACTACCGGATGGCAAGATCTTTTCAGCCAAGATCTAACAAACTCAGCCGCATCGGGGCAGTGGATATTCACAGATGGCGTGCTGGTGGCAAAGGATCACGAGACTCTCTGGACCAAAGATTCATATGCGAGTTTCATTTTAGACATCGAGTTTAAGGTGGAGAAAGAATCGAACAGCGGGATTTTTCTGCGCTCCAGCGACACAGCCGATGTGCTCAAAGCGCTAGAAATTCAGATCCATGACTCCACCGATGGATCACCCATCGGGATGGTAGGTGCGATCTATGATTGCGCAGCGCCGAGCAAGAGCATGGCTAAGCCCGTGGGCGAGTGGAACCGTATGACCATCACTTGTAAGGATAACCTTTTGACGCTGATATTTAACGGCGAGGTGGTCCTAGACGCAGACCTCAATCAGTGGAATGAGCCGAACAAAAATCCTGACGGGACACCCAATAAATTCGCCGTAGCTCTCAAGGACTACGCTCGCAAAGGGCCAATTGGTCTTCAAGGACTCCATGGCAAGGCGATGGCCCCTGTTTACTATCGGAATCTGAAAATCAAGGTGCTTGATTGATGCGTAGTTAACCCTAGAAACGCATCGCGCGTGGCTGGTTGACTGATTAAGTTAATAAATTTTACCACGCTTGATTTGATTTCCAACCGATGCTCCATTTTGGAGTGCCCATTGCAGTGGGACTGCAAGATTTCTCATGTCCACCGTTCAGGAAACTATCTATCAAATGGGCGAGCAGGCGCGAGCTGCATCCTACCAACTCGCGCAGCTTACCAGTAAGGAGAAAAATGCCCATCTTTGTGCCATGGCAGATGCCGTGCGGCAGCAAGCACCGCAGCTCCTTGCGGGGAATGCCATGGATGTCATTGCCGCCGAGGCTCGTGGGGTATCCGCAGCGTTGCTTGATCGCCTACTGCTCGATGAGGGCCGAATTGAGGCCATGGCTGCCGCGATTGAGCAGGTAGCCACTTTACCTGATCCAGTGGGGCAGGTGATCGATACATGGCAGCGCCCCAATGGCATCAAGATCGAGCAAATCCGCGTTCCCATCGGCACCATAGGAGTCATCTATGAAAGCC
>JAYULG010000053.1:0-4910 GCA_043763755.1 Akkermansiaceae bacterium
CCCTCGCCCCATGGCAGTCTGCCATCTCCACTTGCAGGGCGTATTTTTCTCATCGCCATCGGCCTCAGCGTGGCACTGCTAGGCGGCTTGTTTGTATGGCTGATGGGACGCAGCTTTTTACGGGCCAAGGAAATGCGCTCGTGGCCGCAAGTTCCCTGCATTATTCTCACCTCCGAGACAGACCAGCGGAAAAACGACCCGGATTCACCCACGGAATACCGCCAACTCATCAGCTTCGGCTATGAGTGGAAAGGTGAAGCCTACACCGCAGATCATCTCGGCCTGCGCGGTAGCCCATGGACATCCAAACAAAATCTCAGCGAAAAACGCGCCGCAGAATTTACCGTCGGAATGAAGACTACTTGTTTCGTGAATCCCGCCGAGCCCACCGCCGCCTACCTCAAGCCAGATTCCCTCGCACCCGGCTATTCCATCTGGTTTCCAGCGCTATTTGTCGTCGGTGGTTTAGGAATATGCATCAGCACAATGCGTTCTGGGAAGTCCTTGAATTCTACTTCCACGAGAGCAATAGAGCCCTCTTAGAACGAGGGATCGTTAAGGTTTTTATTGCGCGTCTTTGATTTCATGGTTTAGACTCCCGTCCCGGCGGTGGGTGGAGGCATGACGTTTGTCCGCATCTCTGCTGCGCAATTTCCTAACTAAAGACGCGATGAATCCAGATAGAGCGACACTCAACTTCCTAAACAGCTTTCCAGAAGATGCCAGAAAACGGGGCGAAATGCTCCAAAAAGATGGAGCAGTTACCCAGATTTTCGGCAATCACCTCTTTATCCAAGGTCGCGTAGAAGACGAAGCGGGAATCTTTCGCACAAGTCTCCGCCTCCAAGGAAATCGCTGGTTCGGCTCATGCACCGCTGAAGACGAGCTCATTTCTGGCGCATGCCAATACGCCACCATGATGGAGCGCATGCACCGTGGTGAAGATCTCCCAGAATCCCCGAACGAGTTCGATGACACACCCGTTCTCGACATTATCGAAGAAAAGCTTGGCCGCGAGCTGGACGATAAAGAGGCAGACTTTGTCACTAAAATCGAAAAACGCTACCGCCGCTACGTCATTGAGGGCGAGCTCCACGACCACGATATGGTGCGCATCACTCCGCGCTGGGAAATCACCACCTACGAGCCACTCGAGCTATGGCCGATGCCGCCCGGCGATATCCTCGAATTTTGGAACTACATCGCCTACGCATTTTACAAAAGGAAGCTCCCCTACCCCGAGTTCATGAGCGTGATCACAGATCTCGGCCACGTGCAGAAAAGAATGGCGGACTGGGAGCAAGAGCGCGAAGTGGCCTCATGGTATGATCGCATTGAGCAAGTCAACGAGCGCCCGCCGCAAGACGCACCCCTCAACGTCGGCTTTCGGCTCGTTGCCACCATCAATGAAGCGCGCATCGAAGTCCGCGAGGAAAAAGCCGCTGTCTGGGTGCAATTGCGCGAAAAAAACGAAATCGAGCACTACGTGACTCTGCACCATGAGGCAGCCCTCCTGATGGATGCCTCCAGTCAGACTTTGTGGGAACACTACCTCGCGTTTTACCGGAAATATGGCGATACCACCCTAGATTTCGATCAGGAGGAATCCTGCCGCTTCATGAACCGCGTCTTTAGGCAGCCCGCGCTCACAGGCTACATCGTGAACCTTGACGAACGTCCCTTTAAAGTCGTTGAGGAGCGCCTCGCCTGGGTTTGTGAAGACGATCCATACGATCCAAAAAGCTACGCTCTCCAGCTCGTCACCGCCTCCGGCGAGAATGTTTCCCACTCCGTCCGCCTGCTCCCTGGCCGCAAGGAGCTTTATCAGTCCGATGAAACAGTCTTCCCAGGCCCGCCACGCTGGCTGGAGGAAACGGATGTGATGCCACGCTATCTCATCCCTTTGCGGGTGATCGATTCGCTCGAAGGTGTCGAATTCCTCCGGAAAATCGGCGCATCATTGCCAGAATCTCTAAAAAAGCGCGTCGTCGATCTTGAGCTCAAGCCCAAGTTCGAAATGAAGCTCATCGCCGGCCTCACCGCCGCCGAGACAGAGCATCTCGTCATCGATGTCACCGCCATCGAGACCAAAGGTCGCCGCACCGAGCGCCTCACCAAAGAGGGCTGGGAACTCGCCGAGCAACAGCCCATCAAAGGCAAGCAGCTCATGCGCTTCGCCCGTGAGGACTTGTATCCGGTCCCTGCCATCCTCGATGAAATGGGGCTTTCCTACGATGAGAAGCTGCTCTCATTCAAATCGAGAATCACCAAGCAGTTTCCAGAAAAATTTGCGGAATGGATCAAATCCATGCCGCCGAGCATCGATCTCGATATCGACCTTCGCCTCCGCTCCATCCTCGCAGACCCCGTCACCGCCGCCGTCCGCTTTGAAGTCGTCGGCCAAGATATTGACTGGTTTGATCTCCGTATCGTCATAGATGTGCAGGGTGTCAATCTCTCCAAAGCGCAAATCCGCCAACTCGTCGCTGCCCGTGGTGGCTACGTCCGCATGGAAGACGGCTCATGGATGCGGCTCGAAATCAAGCTGGACGCAGATCAACGCGAGGCTGTCACCCGTCTCGGCCTCGATCCCTTCGATCTCTCTGGTGAGACCCACCGCATGCATGCTCTCCAGCTCAATGACCCGAAAGCCTCGGAGGTCTTCGATCCAAAAGCATGGGAACGCATCAAAAACCGCGCCGGGGATATCCAGCTCGAAGTTAATCCAGACCTTCCCGAGGGCCTCAATGCCACCCTTCGCCCATACCAAGTCGATGGTTTCAAATTCCTTGCCTACCTTTCCGTCAACAACTTCGGCGGTATTCTCGCGGATGACATGGGCCTTGGCAAAACCATCCAATCGCTCACCTATCTCCTTTGGCTGTTTGAAGAAAACAAAAAGGCAGGCGGTATCAAGAAACCCGCGCTCGTCGTCTGCCCGAAATCCGTCTTGGACGTGTGGTATAGCGAGGCAGGTAAATTTACCTCCCAGCTCAAGGTCAAAATCCTCAAAAACCGCGACGATATCAACGTGGAATACATTCAAAACGAGATCGATATCCTCGTCTTGAACTACGCCCAACTCCGCGTCTGTGGTGAGGAACTCAATGGCATCAAATGGCTCACCACCATCCTCGACGAGGGCCAGCAAATCAAAAACCCAGACTCAAAGGCCGCCAAGTGCGCCCGCGAGTTGGATTCCCAAAACCGCCTTGTCCTCACCGGAACGCCTATTGAAAACCGCCTGCTCGATATGTGGTCGCTTATGGCCTTTGCTATGCCTGGCGTGCTCGGCTCCCGCGCCTATTTCAAAAAACGCTTCGATAAACGGAAAGACCCGCTCAGCCAATCCCGCCTCGCTTCACGCCTGCGGCCTTTCCTCCTCCGCCGCACCAAGCTACAAGTCGCCCAAGACTTACCACCGCGGACAGAAGAAGAGGTTTACTCGAAGATGGAAGGCATCCAGGTGGACCTCTACAAAGCAGAGCTCAAGCGCATCCAGAAGGCCCTGCTCGGCCTCGATTCTGATGAGGCGGTGAAGAAAAATTCCTTTGCCATCCTCCAAGGTCTCATGCGCCTCCGGCAAATTTGCTGCCACCCCGGCCTTATCGATCCGAAGTATCTCAAGGAAGAATCCGCGAAAATGGAATCGCTCTTCTACCTTCTCGATCAGCTCCATGAAGAAGGCCACAAGGTCCTCGTGTTCTCGCAGTTCGTGTCCATGCTGGACCTCATCAAGGCCCGTCTCGAACTCGAAAATCGCCCTTACAACTACCTCACCGGCCAGACCAAAGACCGCAAAGGCGAAATCGAACGCTTCCAAACCACCAAGGATCCATCCGTCTTCATGCTCTCCCTCAAAGCGGGCGGCGCTGGACTGAATCTCACCTCGGCCTCCTACGTCATCCTCTACGATCCATGGTGGAACCCCGCCGTCGAGAACCAAGCCATCGACCGCACGCACCGCATCGGCCAGAAAAACAAGGTCATCGCTTACCGCCTGCTCACCCGGGATACCGTCGAAGAAAAGATCCGCATCCTCCAGCATCAAAAAACCCAACTAGTCACCAACGTGCTCGGCGATGAAGGATTTGCCTCAAATCTCGGCCTTGATGACCTCCAATTCATCCTCACTCACAACATCGACGAGGACGACGAGGTCAAATAAACCCATGCAACCCACCCGCAAAAACCAACCGTGTGTCCTAGTTTTCAGAAAAATCTAAATCTATCTGAAACAATTCCACCTTGGGCGGCGTTCTATTCATGTCTGTCATGAGACAATTTAAGAGCGGCCACCGCTTCTCGTCCTAACAAGGGCGCGGGGCGACGGCGGCCCAACGGATATCCGAGAGGGCGGCGGGGATTTTTTCCGCCGCCCTCGCTTCTTCTAAAAAAGCGCCTTCAGCCGTGCGGATCATCAAGAAGCGCTTGCAGGCGATCGCGCAGCGAAAGCGGCACGCGTGCCAGCCAACTCTCATCCAGCATGCCGATTTCCATCATATCTCGTAAGTGGACCCGATCTTTATCGCGATAGGAGGTCAGCTTAATAATAATCAACTCAGGCAAAGCAATGAGCCGAAAATCCGTATGAGTTACGTCGATATCGGTCACATCAGGAGAAGCTTCGAGTGCCTCTGGGTTTACTTTTTCTCCCGCAAAAATCAAATGCACGCCGTCGCGCGCCTTCGCTTCTGGGCCATCCAAAAACATCTCGATGCGCCCCTTCGCCCCAAGGACAGAGACTGAACGGTGCACAAATCCACCTTTAGCCATTGCCGTTACGATGACCGTCATGTCTGAACGGCGCACAAGCACATCGACATCTCGTGTGTTGCGCACGACCGAATCATCCACACGCGAGACCCAAGCTGCCACCGCATTGCCGCCCACGACCGCGTATGGCAGAC
>JAYULG010000054.1:0-4894 GCA_043763755.1 Akkermansiaceae bacterium
CTTGATGCCCAACTGCTCACAGGGATTTCCTCCTTCCTGAGAAATCCTCTGTGAGCGCCTTACATTCATCGCTTACAAATTCATCCATGCAGGCTACCCTTACTTCCAAAGGTCAGATCACCATTCCCGTTCATGTCCGTAACCGACTTCACCTCATGCCCGGCGACATTCTTGAATTCGATGAAACCGCTCCCTTTCTCAAAGCCAACAAGATCATTCCACCCCAAGCATGGGAGGAATTTGGGAAGGGATGGAAAGATCCATGGCCCGACATGACCATGGAACAGATGATGGACGACTTGCGCGGCCCAGTGGAGCTACCCTCCGACACCGGACCATGAGAACAGCCATCGATTCCTCCGTGTTACTCTGCATCCTCTGGTGCCATACTGGCTCATCAAAATTTTACATAAACGCATCTTTGCATTTCCGCATTTTCGCGCTACACTCAAGTTCATGAGAACTACTCTCGATCTACCAGACCCTCTTTTCAAAGAAGTGAAAACCCGCGCCGTCCAACAAGGCGTCACGCTCAAGGAGCTACTCGCTAGCTTTATTGAGGCCGGATTGCGTGGCTCCACCGTCCCGCAAAACGCCACCAATCCCGCCGAAAAACGCCGCCCCTTGCCCGTCGCTTGGGAGCGAGTTCCCGGCGAACCTCTGCACCCCGCCCTCTCCAACGCTGAACTTTACGCGATTCTCGACGAGGAAGATATCGAGAATTTCCATCGTGTCTCTGGCCAATCACAGCCAACACCATGATTGACCTCCTCGATATCAATCTCTGGGTGGCACTCGTAGATCAAAGGCACATTCATCATCCCATTGCGCAAGTTTACTGGACCGAAAATGGTGCCAATCCCTTCGCGTTTTGTCGCATCACGATGCTGGGTTTTCTGCGCTTGGCCACTAGCCCTAAAGCCGTCCTGCACCCCAAATCCCAATCTGAAGCTTGGTCGATCTATCAAGAATTCATGGCGATTCCTCAGGTACGATTTCTTTCCGAGCCACCCGCTTTAGAATCATCATTCCAAAGACTCACCACCCAAGCTGCGTTTCCTCACCGGCTGTGGACGGATGCCTACCTCGCCGCCTTCGCCATCGCCAGCGGCTGCCGCCTCGTCTCCTTCGATGCCGACTTCGCCCGCTTCCCGGGCCTGAACTTCCTGCACCTCACTCCATGAACCACGAAAACCACAAATCACACGAAAATCAAAAAAGATAGAGGACTGCTTTGAAAGTCCCATTCTCCTTTCGTGTATTTCGTGTATTTCGTGCCTTTCGTGCCTTTCGTGGTTAAAAAAATCTTATGCAAAAACTCACCGCCGACTCGCCTGAATCGAAATCTCCCGACCTCGTCGCGGAGAACATCGCCAAGCTCAGGGAACTCTTCCCGGAACTCCTCACCGAGGGCGAAAACGGCAGCTCGGTGAACCTCGATGTGCTCAAGTCACTCGTCGGCGACCAGACCGTGACCGATGCCGAGGAAAAATACGGCCTCAACTGGCATGGCAAGCGCAAGGCCCGCCAACTCGCCCTCACTCCCTCCACCGGCACCCTTCGCCCCTGCCCGGAAGACAGCGTGGACTGGGACACTACCCAGAACCTCATGATCGAGGGCGATAACCTCGAAGTCCTCAAACTCCTCCAGAAATCCTACGCCGGGAAAGTGAAGCTTATCTACATCGACCCACCCTACAACACCGGTAAGGACTTCGTCTATCCGGACAATTTCAAGGACAACATCAAGAACTACCTCGAAATCACCGGCCAGACGGGCGAAGGAGGTAACAAACTTTCCTCAAACCCTGAATCATCTGGCAGATTTCACACGGACTGGTTGAACATGATGTATCCGAGACTCAAATTGGCGCGGAATCTACTGCGGGAGGACGGAGTGATGTGTATTAGTATCGCTGATGGTGAAATGCATCATTTGAAAAGCTTGCTTAACGATGTTTTTGGGGAGGAAAATTTTATAGCGACTTGCGTTTGGCAGAAACGATATTCTCGCGAGAACCGTGGTATCATTGGCGATGTTCACGACTATGTTGTTTTTTTCGCGCGCGACATCAATACTTATGGAACGGTTCGGAATTTGCTTCCTCTGACAGAGGCCAGTGCTGCTGTTTACAAGAACCCAAACAACGATCCAAATGGGCGCTGGAGGGGGATTCCTATGACAGCACAAGGAACGAGACCTAACCAAATGTATGAGGTAGTAGCTCCCGGAGGAGCAGTCCATACTCCACCCCAAGGGCGGTGTTGGAGCACAATTGAGTCAGAATTCCTAAAGCTCAAGGCAGCTAATCGGATTTGGTTCGGAGCAGACGGAAATGGACAGCCTAACATCATCCGCTATCTCACCGAGGTTGAGGGACTTGTTCCTTGGACTTGGTGGCCACATGAAGAAGTTGGGCACACAGACGAATCAAAAAAAGAGGTCAACTGCTTGTTCGATAATATGCAGGTTTTTGACACTCCAAAACCTGTGCGCTTATTGACGCGAATATTGCATATTGGAAGCAAATCTAAAGAAGGTGATATTATTTTGGATTTCTTTGCTGGATCGGGAACCACGGCACACGCGGTTATGGCGCAGAATGTTGCGGACAATGGCAATCGCAATTTTATCCTAGTTCAGCTTCCTGAGCCGCTTCATTCGGAAAACAAAGAGCAAAATACCGCTGTTAATTTTTGTGAAAAAGTCAGCAAACCACGCAACATCGCCGAACTCACCAAAGAACGCCTCCGCCGGGCCGGGAAGAAGATTCGGGAAGAGTGGGAGGTGCAGAATTCCTCACGCGAAGGCGCGAAGGCGCGAAGGCGCGAAGGAAGGAAGAGCAAGCAGGGCAATTATTTTCGGAATCTGAACCCCTTCGCGACTTCGCGGCTTCGCGTGAGTCATACTCACCGCCCGACACCGGTTTCCGCGTCTTCAAGCTCGATTCCACCAACATCCGCGAGTGGGACCCGGATCGTGAGAACCTCGCCGAATCGTTGGAAGCCTCCGTGGATCACCTCAAGAGCAACCGCAGCGAGCAGGACATCCTTTTCGAACTCCTGCTCAAGCTCGGCCTCGACCTCTGCGTGCCCATGGAACAGCGGACCATCGCCGGCAAGACCGTCCACAGCATCGGAGCCGGCGTGCTCATCACCTGCCTGGATAAATCCATCGCCCGCGCCGATGCCGAGCCACTCGCCCAAGGCATCCTCGCTTGGCGAAAGGAACTCAACACCGCCGGAGACAGCACCCTCGTCTTCCGGGACAGCGCCTTTGCCGACGACGTCGCCAAGACCAACCTCAGCAAGATCCTCGAACAAAACGGCATCGCCGCCAAAAACATCCGCAGTCTCTGAAGCGCCATGCAACCTTACAGTTATGGAGAAGGGGTTTGGAACCCCTTTCTTCACCGAATAACCGGGAAGACCTTGCCAGAGATAGGGGTTGAAAACCCCTTCTCCATATTTCACCAAGGTACCCTCGTCTTCTGGGACTTTGCCAAAACGAAGACCAAAACCGTCTGCTCAAAAAGCGACCGGCGGGTGGAGGATCATTTCGTCGGATCCGACCAAATGGTCGAGAGCGGCAACAGTGCGCAACGCTCAGAGAGCATCAAAAAACTGGAATCTAAAACGAGGAAGGCGCTGAAGGGCAAAAACCGATGAAAACGTGGGAAAAATTAAATCAACTCAAGACCCGTCTGGATGAGTGCCGCCCGCTAGACAGCAGCATCGTGCGGAATCTGCGAGAGGATCTGCTGGTGCGCTGGACTTACCACTCGAACGCCATTGAGGGCAACTCCCTGACCCTGCGGGAGACCAAGGTGGTGCTGGAGGGCGTGACCGTGGGCGGCAGGCGGCTACAGGATCATTTGGAAGCCATCAACCACCGCGATGCCATCTTCCTCTTGGAGGAAATGGTGCAGCAAGGCGAGCCTTTGCGCGAATGGCAGATTAAGTCGCTGCATCAGCTCATCCTCCGGGGCATCGACGATGCGAATGCGGGTGTTTACCGTCGAGTGAACGTGCTCATCTCCGGCGCGCAGCACACCCCTCCGAGCGCCATGCTGGTGCCAGATATGATGGAGGACTTCATCCGTTGGAGCTCGGAAGAAGCCACCAGTCTTCATCCCGTGGAACGCGCCGCCAGAGTGCATAGCGATTTTGTGAGAATTCACCCCTTCACCGATGGCAATGGCCGCACCTCCCGCCTTCTCATGAACTTGGAGCTCCTGAAAGCGGGCTGGCCTCCGGTAATCCTTCCAGTGGAGAGACACCTTGCCTACTACGATGCGCTGGACGTCCACCATGTGCGTGGAGATTTTGGGCCTTTTCTCCAAATCATTACAGAACTGGTTGAGCAGAGTTTTAGACCCTACTGGCACGCCATGGACCAATCTTAAAAACTGACGGTAAAATGTATTTTCACCCCAGTATCGCCCAAGACCGACCAGCCTTTATGCGCGGGATAAAAGGGAGTCCGTGGATTCCACAAATCGATTTATGGAGCGTAAAGACGATTTCAGACTCCACAAAAGGATTTGTGGCGCACAGAGACTCCACAAAAGCGCATTCACCTCGAACAAGAGTAAATGATGTGCTGCAACGACTTCCAAACCTTTCATGAAAATCCACTTCGAACCCGATCTCGACTACCAGCAGGACGCCATGGAGGCCGTCTGCGATCTCTTCCGCGGTCAGGAAATCTCCCGCAGCGAATTCACCGTCACCAAGGAGCCTTCCGATCTCCAGGTCCGGATGGAGTTCGCCAAGAACGACCGCGGCCACGGCAACAAACTCTCTTTGTTAGAGGACGAAATCCTCAAGAACCTGCGCGAGATTCAGATCCGCAACGGGATCAAGCCTTCCAAAATCATTGAGACCGGTGACT
>JAYULG010000055.1:0-4888 GCA_043763755.1 Akkermansiaceae bacterium
ACTCGCGCTACTTGATTTTGTGTTTCTATCAAGTGCTCTTCGAATGCTGCTTTCAGTTCCTCGGATATAGCGGCCTCAGCCATTTTTGGAAGCGCTTGCGTGAGTTGTTGCTCCGCACTCAGAATATCAGCGAGTTCTTCGAGGAAGAGTTCATGCAGTTCTGAATCCATAGGCTCGTCGTAGTTATATTCAGTTGATTGTGTTATGTCGTTCATTTTTTTGTAATTGTTGTTGTAGGAGCATTAGCGTTGAATACAACAGGCCACCGTCGTTAAATTGTATTTTCGGAGATGCAATTCATCAGCTAACGCGATATCACTTTATTCGAAACCAAATCATCTACTATAGGGTGTTACCCTTCATCATCCGGAAATGAATTCTTATCGGCTCTATGAAAACGGAGGAATCGGTGGCCCAATGTTTCCGATATTTGGAAGGGCTAAAAACGATAGGCGCTGATCAATCTAATTTGCCTATTTACTTGGAATATTAAGGTGAGATTCCGCAAAGAACTAACTCTGAATGATATGGTGCGCGCGACAGGACTCGAACCTGAACAGGGTTGCCCCCACTAGAACCTGAATCTAGCGCGTCTACCAATTCCGCCACGCGCGCATTTTCACTATCTCCTACCTTCGGCAGGGCGCAGAAAAACACCATTTCATGCCACGGAATGCAACTTTGTTTTGGGAAAGTTTTACGGTAGGCCGTCCTTGCCCACGCAGTAGTAGTTTTCGGCGTTGCCAAGAGCCTTACTCCTCACCCATCCTGCGGCCATGCAGAAGGCCACACCTCTCATTCTTGTCCTTTTACTGGCAGTATCCGCTGTTGTATTTTCGCTCCGTGCGAAGGTGGATCCTGGCACCATTCGAGTTCCAGCCTCGCTGCCAAATGCGGCCGCTTCTTCACCCTCCGTCAAGACGGATACCACCGTCGCCAAGGTGGAGCCACGGCGTTGGCCGCAAGATAGCTCGGACATCGCACCAGATGCAGCGGCCACTTTCGGCACATTGGAAAATGGCATGCGCTACATTATTTATCCAAATTCGGAACCGCCGAAGCGGGTTTCCTTGCGGATGCACATCGCGGCGGGCTCGCTAATGGAAGCGGAAGATCAACGTGGCCTTGCCCATTTCTTGGAGCACATGGTCTTCAATGGCACAAAAAACTACACCGCCGCCGATCTCGTGCCGCGCATGCAGCGCCTTGGCATTTCCTTCGGGGCACACATCAATGCCTACACCTCCTTTGATGAAACTGTGTATATGTTAGATCTGCCGGATCTTTCCGCAGATACTCTCAAGCTCGGTTTCACTGTCATGCGTGATTTCGGCGATGGGGCACTACTGGATAGCAAGGAAATCGAAAAAGAACGAGGCGTGATCCTATCCGAAAAAATCAGCCGGGATTCTGTGAGCTATCGGCTGATGCAGCAGCAGTTCGCTGCGATTTTGCCGGATTCTCTTATCACCCGGCGTTTTCCCATCGGCGAGGAAGCGGTAATAAAATCTGCCCCGCGCGACCGCTTCGTCGATCTCTACACCCGCTTTTACACCCCAGAGAGGATCACTTTCATCGTGGTGGGCGATATCGATCCCAAGGAAGTGGCCGCGAAGATCGAGCAAACTTTCTCTTCGATGGCGAATCCCGCATTGCCCGGAACCAACCCCGATCTTGGCACTCTTGAACAACCCGAGGGCCTTGAGACTGCAGTATTCAGCGATAAAGAAGTAGCCTCCACCGATGTATCACTCACGCTTGTCCGCAAATACATTCCCAAGCCAGACAATCGCACTACTCGCACCGAGCGACTTCAGTTAGAGATTGCTCATTCCATTCTCAGCCGCCGATTTGATCGCCTTTCGAAAATTGAGGGGTCCGCAGTCGCCTCTGGATCAGCCGCTCGCTACGCACTTTTTAACAGCGTAGAGCTAGGGTCTATCGATGTAACGGCGGCAGATGATCGCTGGAAAGAGGCAGTTCCCATCATCGAACAAGAATTCCGCCGTGCGCTTGATTTCGGTTTTACCGAAGCGGAGCTGACAGAGGCGAAATCGAATTTGCTCAACGCGTATGAACAACAGGTAAAGCAAAAATCCACTCGCAAGTCAGAGGGCATCGCCTCAGTTCTCGCATCATCCATCAACGATCAAATCGTTTTCTCAGATCCCGCGACGGATCTGGAAATTGCCCAGCAATCGCTGGAATCCATCACGGTATCCGTTTGCAACGAGGCGTTTAAAACATTTTGGGATGTGCCCGGTTTCCATCTAATTCTTACCACCAAGGAAAAACCGGAAAATGCCGAGCAGGATCTTGCTGCCATTTTCGAGGAATCTCGCGGTGCCGTGGTGAGTCCACCGGCTGCGCGTGCCACCCAAGTCTTCGGGTACGCAGAGTTTGGCAAGTCAGGCACGGTGACAATGCGCAAGGAAATTGCGGACCTTGGCATCACGCAGCTCGGCTTATCGAACGGCATCAGAATTAACCTCAAGCCCACCCCATTTGAGGTCGGGAAAATTCAGCTCCTCGCCCGCATCGGGTCCGGCAAGCTCACACAACCGCAGAATATGCCAATGTTGGATACCTTCGCAGAGGCGATCTTCAATGGAGGTGGCCTCGGGCGGCACTCGAATGAAGATCTCAAGGAAGTCTTCGCGGGTAAAAACGTGGCATCCACGCTGACCGTTGGTGAGGATGCCTTCAGCCTCACCGGCAGCACCACTCCGGCGGATTTCCTCCTGCAAGCGCAGCTCATGAGCGCCTCCATCAGTGATCCTGGCTTCCGGCCAGAAGGGCTCTGGCAATTTCAAAAATCCATCCCAGTGATGTATCAGCAGCTCAAGCACACCCCGGCAGGGCCGCAACAAGAAATGCAGGCATGGCTCTACGGTGGGGACTCCCGCTTTTCCATCGCGCCCGTCGAAAAGCTGTCCGCCTACGCATTGGACGATGCGAAAAACTGGTTACTCCCCGAGTTGGGCAAAGGCTATTTTGAGCTGAGCATCGTTGGCGATTTCCAAATCGATGCCATCCTGCCGCAGCTTCTCGCCACTTTTGGAGCGCTTCCCCCGCGCACTGCCATCTCCCCTACCCTCACGGCGGCGCGCCAAGTGAAGCTGCCCAATGCACCTGCCATCAAGACCTTCACCTACGCTTCTAAAGTCCCCCAAGCCATCGCATTCGCCATTTGGAAAACGACTGGCATTCGCGGCAATCAAAAGGAATTCCGCCGCCTCAATCTAGTTGCAGAAATTTTCGGGGACCGCCTTCGTGAAGAAATCCGGGAAAAACTCGGGGCTTCCTACAGTCCGAATGCCGGCGCAGCAGGCTCAGATGCCCTCGAGAATGTCGGCTATATTCTCAGTCAAAGTGTGGGGAAACCCGAGGATCTCGAACTTCTCCTCAAGACCATGCGCGATCTCGCGGAGACCTTTGCCACGCAAGGCGCCACCGCAGATGAGCTTGACCGCGCGTTGAAGCCCCTCATCGGCCAGTTAGAAAAATCCACTCGAGACAATGCCTACTGGCTCACCACCGTGCTGAGCCAGTCTCAGCAAGATCCCGCCCGCCTCGATCTCGCGCGAGGGCGGGATGCAGACTATCGCTCCATCAAGCTGGAGGAAATCAACACCATCGCGAAAAAATTCTTGGCCGCAGAGAACACGCTACTCATTTCTATCAAACCCGTGGAGTGACCTCTCGTGCACACTTTCCCAGATGCGCGTAGCCATCGTTCACTACCATCTTGAGCCGTGTGGCATTACACGGGTGATCGAGTCTGCTTCTCTGGCACTCACCGCTGCGGGCATCCAGATTGTGATTCTTAGTAGCAGTGCGCCGGAAAATCTGAGCCCTGCGCTGCGTCCACTCGCCGTGCAGATCCCCGCTCTCGGCTATCTCCCCGCCCCTACTATTTTCGCGCCTGACATCTTAGTCAAAACACTGCAAGAAGCTGCGATCAAGCATCTGGGTGGCGCACCAGACATCTGGCATTTTCACAATCACGCACTGGGGAAAAATCGCATGCTCGGCCCCGCCTTGGCGCACCTTGCAGAGATGGATGCACGCCTTGTCCTGCAGCTTCACGACCTTGCAGAAGACGGCAGACCGGAGAACTACCCGGTACTTGCGGAGTGCCCGCACATCTATCCCGTTGGCCCGCGGATTCACTATGTGTTTCTCAATTCGAGAGACCGGGATATTTTTACCAAGGCCGGTCTGCCTGAAGAAAATTCATCCATCCTCATCAATCCCATTGCTCATCCACGCGAAGTTTCACACGTAGCACCCGCTGATCATTCGCCGTTAGTTTTCGCGCCGATCCGTGGTATCCGCCGCAAGAATCTCGGTGAGATGGTCTTGTTTTCCGTGCTCGCCCCAAAGGGCACACGCTTCGCCGTAAGCCGCGCACCGCTAAATCCACGTGCGCTCCCAGTGTATGATCATTGGCGGAAATTTGCCGCAAAACATCGCTTACCCATCGAGTTCGGCGTCGTGGATCACCTTTCACCACACCGGGAAGCCAGCCCAGATTTCGAGTCATGGGTGAGCCATAGCAGTCACTTCATCAGCACTTCTGTGGCGGAGGGCTTTGGCATGCCTTTTCTGGAATCCATCTCCCATAGTAAGCCACTGATTGGCAGAAATATTCCGCATCTCACTGCTGCGCATCGCTGCAATGGAATCGAAAATCCCCTACTTTATGACAAAATTCTCATTCCTCTCGATTGGATCGATCTGACCATTCTCGAGACCTATCTCCAGACCACGCTTGAGCGGAATCACCGCTTCTATCACTTGCCACTCACAGCAGAGCGCATTTCCACCACGCTCGGGGCGATGCTCCTTGACGGCTTGGTGGATTTTGGAAATTTACCCGAGCCGC
>JAYULG010000056.1:0-4853 GCA_043763755.1 Akkermansiaceae bacterium
ACTTTCGAGTCGTGGAATGGCAGCACATGGACTGCGCTCGGCAATGCCTCACGGATCGTAGGCGGTTGGCAAATGTCCGGGCTTTCCCTGCCCACTAGCACATGGCTGCGTGCCACAGGCAGAAGCTCCGGTGGCTATCAAAACGGCAGTTCGGGAATCATCCAACAAATCACCACTTACGGCGGAGGCACTTTCCCAGACATCGCCGTCTCACTTGATGGCGGCCCGCCACTCCGCTCTGGCATCGCTCCCGTGGGTTTCCTCAATCAGCCAAAAGATCTCTCCAGCCCTCTTAAAACTCTCACCCTTACCAATACGGGCAATGCACTACTTACCAGTTTATCCATCGCGAAAACCGGACTGAATTCTGCGGATTTCACCCTCGGCCCGCTTGGCATCACCACCCTCGCACCCGGTGCTAGCGTGGATATTTCCATCTCATTCACTCCAACGAGCATCGGCCCTCGCCAAGCCACCATCACGCTGGCGAGTAACGATGCGGATGAAAGCCCGTTCACTCTCGCGCTTGCAGGCAACGGCACCTTCGCCGATCCCACCTTCACCGCCGCTACAAACGGCGTGGTCTATTCCCTCGCAGCCCAAGCGGACGGGAAAACACTCGTCGGTGGAGATTTCACGCAGATCAATGGCCAACCGCGCAATCGACTCGCCCGCCTCCATGCCGATGGCAGCCTAGACGCTTCTTTCAATCCAGATCTAAATGCAGCCGTCTATTCCATCGCACTTCAGCCCGAGGGAGGCATCCTTATCGGCGGGTTTTTCACCACCGTCAGCGGAGTCTCGCGAAATTACCTCGCCCGCCTCAATCCAGACGGAAGCCTCGATCCCGCTTTCCATCCGAATCCTAACAGCTTCATCACCACCCTCGCCGTGCAGGCAGATGGCCGCATTCTCATTGGCGGCTACTTCATCACCATGGCCAACGAGCCGCGCAATTCCATCGCCCGCCTCCATCCGAATGGCAGCCTCGATGCCTCCTTCAATCCAAATGCGAACGGCGCCGTCACCTCCCTCGCCCTCCAAGCGGGCGGGAAAATCCTCATCGGCGGAGACTTCACCACCATCGTGGGAGTCACGCGGAATCGCATCGCTCGCCTCAATGCAAATGGCAGCCTCGATACTACTTTTAATCCAAATGCGAACGCCTACGTCAGCACCATCGCCGTGCAAGCCGATGGGAAAATCCTCATCGGTGGCGGCTTCACCCTCGTCCGTGGGGTGGCTCGAAATCGCATCGCCCGCCTCAATGCGAGTGGCACGCTTGATTCCACGTTCAATCCGAATGCCAGCGCCGTAGTCCACACCCTCGCACTCCAGACGGATGGCAAAATTTTACTCGGCGGAGAGTTCACCCTCATCGGTGGCATCTCGCGGAACCGCATCGCCATGCTCAGCGCCAGTGGCAATCTCGATCCATCATTCGATCCCAATGCAAATGGCACCGTGCATGCCCTCACGATCCAAGCCGATGGAAAAATCCAAGCTGCCGGCGGATTTAGCAGCCTAGGCGGTGTGTCCCGCCATGATTTAGCCCGCCTGCCCAATGCCCCCGCTACTCAGACGCTCACTGTCACAGGCACCAGTCAGATCGAATGGCTGCGCGGTGGTGCTACATCAGAGCTTGAGCAAGTCACTTTCGATTCATGGAATGGCAGCGCTTGGATTACGCAGGGCGATGCCAGCCGCATCCCTAACGGTTGGCAAAAATCCCGTCTAGCCCTCCCCACCAGCGGCTGGATCCGCGCACACGGAAAAATCATCGGCGGCTCAAACAATGGCACCTCTGGCATCATTGAGCAGGTCATCTCCTACGGTGCTGGCAGTTTACCAGACATCGCTGTTTCACTGGAAAATGGCCCAGTGCTCACCTCTGGCTCGTCCTCTGTAGAATTCACGGGCCAACCCAAAGGCGTATCGAGCACGGCGAAAGTCTTCACGCTCACCAATACTGGCACCGCTCCCCTCACTCATCTTTCCCTCACAAAAAACGGCGCACACCCCAGTGATTTCGCACTCAGCACACTCGCCACTACCACCCTCGCACCCGCCGCAAGCATAGACTTTACCGTTATCTTTACGCCCTCGGAAATTGGCCCGCGCAGCATCAATCTCGCAATCCTCAGCAACGATGCGGATGAATCTCCCTTCAATATCACCTTGAGCAGCACAGGCTTCGATAGCCCTGAAATCCAATTAAATCAGCCTGTAGGCACAGATTACCCATCAGGCAGTAGCTATAGTTTCGGCCTGTCCACTTTGAACATTTCGCGCGCCAAGATCTTCACAATCTATAACACCGGGCTGGCCACTCTCGATCTCGGGCTTCCATCCATCACTGGTGCAAATTTTACGGATTTCTCATTCACCGCCACTGCTACCAGCGTGCCACCCAATGGCCAAGCGACCCTGCTCGTCATCTTCACTCCCACTTCACCCGGAGCAAAAAATGCCATCCTCAATCTTCCAAATAACGACTCCGATGAAGCCTCCTTCACCCTCAATCTCACAGGTAGTGGTAACTCACCACCCACCTTCTCTGGCGCTTCATTCAGCACACCCTATCAGACTCCCATCTCCATTCCGTTGGGCACCATACTTGCCAATGCCACGGATCCGGATGGCCATAATTTATCCATTACTGCCGCCGGCCCCGGCAGCGCCCAAGCTGGCTCCGCCGTTCTTCAGAGCACCGCTATTCTCTACACTCCAGCCAGCGGCTTTTCCGGCCCAGATACCTTTATCCTCACCATCACGGATAGCCTCGGTGCTTTTGTGAATGGCACCGTCACCCTCACCGTCTCGCCCAACCCAGACCTTGGAAACAAAGCTCCCACCATCACACTGCTGCCAGATGGAAGCGTGAGAATTTCACACGAAGGAATTCCCGTGCAGTTATATCAAGTCCAGCGGTCTCTTGAATTAGGAAACTGGCAACAACTCGCTACTCTCACTGCCGCATCAGATGGTTCCCTCACCTTCACTGATACTACGCCACCACCCGGAAAAGCGTTCTATCGCTTCAGTAAACTATAATAACTCTTGCTAGACCTCATGGGTCATTTACGGCCTATCATACAGCCGCTCGCACCATTTCTCCGGCGCTGAGATTCCGCATGTGAGCGAGCGCTTTTTTAAGCGTGTTCCACCAGCTATCCGTGTGGTAGGCCACTCCATGTGCCTCACAGACTGCTTGCACCTCAGATGAAATTTCGCGCAAACGCGCCGGTGGTAGGCGGGGAAATAAATGATGCTCAATCTGCAGATTCAAGCCACCGCAGAGAATAGAAAGAGGTAAACATACTTTAAAGTTATTCGTCGCCTCCACCTGCATGGCATACCACTCGCCTTTGCCTTGGGCACGTGTTCCCGCAGGATAATCCGCCACATCCTCACCCACATGGCCGCAATAAATAGTAGCCGCACAATAAAGATCGCGCATCGTTTCTGCCATCCAGTTTCCTAATAATACTTTCCAAAAAAACGGCCCTGCGAGCGCCGGGAAAAACACATAGTTCTTTAGATAATAGGGAATATACTTTTTCAGTGCTTTGCGATGTGCCTGCTTGATCTCTGGCCATGTCACGCCTTTGCCATCGATCTCGCGCTTACCCTCATGATTCCCAAAGTAGATAGAGTTTACCCCCGTGAGATGGAGGTTCATAAAAAACGTGAGATTCGGTGCCAGCATCGCGACCAAAAACGGAAATTGCAGCCAATGGAAAAAATGATGCGGTGTTTGTTCCGTCAAGCGCGCCGGACCGAAGTTGATATCAGGATCTTTACCCGCCACATTGGTATAGTGATGATGGCAAATGTTATGCCCATGTTTCCATGACTCCTCATGGATCGGAGTGTCCCATGAGAATGTTTTGGAGGAAAATTTCTCACCGCCCGGCAGCTTGTCATACACTCCATGCAGCACCGTGTGGCCTATCTCCATGGCCTGCAATTGCTTGTGAACCCACAGCGCCCCGACTCCTCCAAGAAAACTTAGCGGCTCGAAACTGAATTGGATCAACGTCCTACCCACGATTTCCATACCCCTCGAAAATCGATTCATCTTCCGCACATGCGCCACATCCTCTGCCCCAAGCTCGGCTTCCACGCGCTGCCGGATCACATCAACGGCTTTTCCGAAGGCAGCTAATCGCTGCGCATTGGTGGAGAATGACACCTCGAAGGGTGCGCAAGTTTCTATGGAAGACATCGAAAAAACGCGATGAACCACCGCGCCGCTAGATGGACGAGGATCCATGCAAACGCCAGCGAAAAATTGGGCGGTCACAAAGCTGTTGCAGCAGACTTTAAGGCCGAGGAGTGGGAGTTTAATCAATTTGAGAAGTTTTGCTTCTACTGAGTTCCAATCATAGGCTTTATTCTACTCATATTATCCTACTCTCCGCCATGACCCTGCCGCAAAGTACTATTACTGCATTGGCTACCTTACTGGCTTTGATTCTAATTGTGTCGATTAATTGGACATCAGAGCACCTGCAAGAATCTTCCGCGGAACGTGGAAACGGGACCCTGCCTGATACTCGCACATTTCTTCCTAGGTCAAGCAATTTGATTCCTACCCAAGCAAATCAATCACAGCCTATTTTCCCAGTTCATGGCATGGCTCTTATGCAGCGAGATTCACCAACATCCGTGCATCCCGTGGAACGCGCCGTCTCCAATGGTATAGTTTTGGATCAGAGTATGGAGGCAACTCACGACAAAAACCAATGGATGCGCCTGCGCCTCGTAGAATCTGAGGTACAGCCCCGATTGTTGCGAGTGGTCGAGTTATGGAATTTTGATTGGCTAAACTTAAGGGCCATCTGTCTAAA
>JAYULG010000057.1:0-18628 GCA_043763755.1 Akkermansiaceae bacterium
TTGGCAGCGACACACAGGAATCGATCCCCCTAAAATGGGTGATCGGTGGTAATGTGATTTATGATGATAACGTCACGCCGGGCTTCGATGATAAGGACAGTTCCTTTAGCCTTAATCCCTATGTGGGCATGTCTTTTGTAAGTGTCACTCCCCAAACGACGTGGGATGTTTTCGCCCGTTTGGGACTTATCTACAACATAGATGCTTCAGACACGGCAGGGACAGAAGACATCAACAGCCAATCGCGGATTGGATTCAACCTTACCCACCGCTTCAATGAGCGCCTGCGTTTCTCGAGCAGAAACTTCGTTTCTTATGAGCTCGAGCCTGATTACTCATATGCCTATGCATCTTCCAGAGCGGCCGGAGAGTATTTCTACTGGTCTACGGATAACTCGATCGGTTACCGCTGGTCAGAAAGATTCGCAACATACACAGGTCTTCGGGTGTTCGGAACAGATTATGATACAGCCAACAATGATCGTTTAGGTTGGGAGCTCTACAATCAGCTTCGTTATCAACTGAGCCCTCAAACAGTTCTTACGTTCGACTATCGTTATGGACAAACTGCCGGAGACGGAGTTTCCTCTGATTATTCAGACCAATATCTTCTCGCCGGCGTTGAACAGCGCTTTAGTCCCAACACAATCGGAATTGCCCGCATTGGTGCTCAACTTCACGATGTTGACGATGGCGAGAGTCAGACAAGTCCCTACTTAGAATTGGTTCTAAATTCACAAATTAATAGTGCTTTCAGCGTTCGCGCTTTCACCCGCTACGGAATAGAAGGCTACGACACTGTCCAAACTCTTGATAACGGCATACTGGCGGAATACAGTGATCGCCGCACTCTTCGGTTTGGTCTGAATAGCGACTATGTGATTTCACCTACTCTTTCACTTTTCGGTGGTGTCGACTACATTCCGACCTCATTTGGGGGTGGGCGCATCGTTGGGACCAACACTACCGTGGGTGATGTCGATGACAATATCTTGAATGCACACGTAGGAGTATCGGTGAAGTTTAGTGATTTCCTCACCGGAACGGCTTCTTACAGTTACACAAATGCTAGCTCTGATCTTCCAGGTCGTGACTATGACCGCAACCGCCTCAGTGTGGGTGTAAGCGCAGAGTTCTGATTCTTGGAATTTTAGTTTAAGTAATCCTTTATTTAAATTATTACTTCCTTGATTTACTACTCCCGCAATGACTTTCATTGCGGGAGTTTTTATTTCCCACTGGAAACTCGATTAATTTGTGACTAATTACCCCTTATGAATCTTTCTACCCCACAGCAAAATGAAGCGGCATTGCACGCCGTTGATTATTGGCAGGTGATTAAAAATCGCTATGGAATTATCCTGCTTACTCTCTTACTTGTGTTTATGACGGCTGCAGTCATCACCTATGTGATGCCTAAAAAATTCGAGAGTGAAGCAGTCATAGAAGTAAAACCAAGAGATGCAGGAGATTCCGCAATTGGTATGGCAAATCGCCCCTCTACTCTCATGACTCCGCAGTTCTTCGGAACTGAGTTCGAAAAAATCAAAAGCCGCAATTCACTATCGAAAGTTGTGGATAAGCTTGAACTCCCTAACAAGTGGAGTGTCGATAAGGAGTATGCTCTCCAAATCCTGAAGGGGATTGTAAATACCAACAATATTCGTGGCACCGATTTAATTTCAATCCGCGTGCGCCATGAAAACAAAGAAGATGCAAGAGACATCACTGCGGAAGTTGCTAGAGCGTATAAAGCGTATAGAACAGAAATTGAGACCCGCGATACCGAGCGCAATCTCTTTGAACTGAATAAAGCAGTTCGCGATCAAGAAGATAAGGTAGAAGAGCGTCGCAAAGTGTTAGGGACAATCGTGCGGACCAAAGGTATTATTTACAAGGGCCAAGACTCGTTTTACGGCTCCAGCGGTGTTGATGAGGATCAAGGTGCGAGAAGCGCTTTAGAAGCGTATAATACCTTAGAGCAAGAGAAGATGCAGTTAGATAGCCAGATCACGAGCTTACTAAAGTATGATAGTGATCAGCTCATTGTTTATGCGGCTGGATTAGATTTGCCTGATAATGTAATTAAAAGTCTCTATCCCCAATATCTCGAACGTAAACTGATGTTAGATTCTCTAAAAATCAGTGGATTGGGGGATAGGCATCCAACTATTCTAGCAGCAAAAGAGAATATCATCGGACTCAAAGGCCAGCTCGATGAGGGTGTGGTCAATTTACGAGCGACCTTGCAAGCGCAACTTGCCATGGCTGAAGAGCGACTTAAAAGCGTAGAGGTTCGCAAGGAAGATACCCGGGAGGAAGCGATCAAGCGTGGACTTGATGCGCAAGACTATGTGGATGCGAAGCGTGACTTCGAAACGGATCAAGAACTTCTCCAGCAAATGAAGCTACGGCAGACGGACGAGATGATCAAAAGCAAGGGAAAGCCAGACAGCATTGAGGTGCACGATGAGCCACAGATTGCAGCGGGTCCATCAAGTCCCAACGTTACCTTGAATTTAGTTTTAGGGGCCGTCGTCGGGCTCATCTTCGGGATCGGCATTGCTTTCTTTCTTGAGTATTTAGATACCTCCGTGAAGAGCCTTGAGGACGTAGAACGTTATCTTCAAGTGCCTGTACTTGCAGTGATCCCAAAAGATGTGGGGATCTTACACAAGCAAAGCGGAATGAGTCCAGATGCTGAAGCATATAGAATTTTGCGAACAAATATTGAGTTCAATCGTAAAAACCCTGAAGACAATGCCATCACGGTCGTTTCGGGTGGCGCAGGTGAAGGCAAGTCAACCACACTTGTAAACCTAGCCTATATTTGTGCGCAAGGTGGTTACACCACACTAATGATTGATGCGGACTTAAGACGCCCACGTTTGCATACCTTTTTCGATATCAATAACTCGGTGGGCCTCACCAACTACCTGACCACCGAGCTAATGCTCGAGGATGTGATTCTCCAAACTCCTGTGGACAATCTCTATTTCATGCCTTCAGGCATCTTGCCAGCGGATGCGGCTGGTATCCTCAACTCACGTAGGATGTCTGAATTGATTCAAGATGTGAAACAACGTTTCGATCTCGTTCTGGTGGACAGTCCTCCAATTCTAGGTGTAAGTGATGCGTCAGTTTTAGCCAGCGAAGTTGACCTGACTATGATCGTGGTGCAGCACCGTAAGTTGCCTCGCAATATGCTTTTGCGTGTGAAGCAAGCGGTGGAAAACGTAGGCGGTCATGTAATCGGTGTAGTTCTAAACAACGTGGATGTGAGAAGCGACAGCCAGTATCAGTATTATACGAGTTATTACACTTATTATGCACCAGCTGAGTCACAAGGAAGGTCATCAACAGCTTCAGCTTCTGTTCCGGCAAATCAAGAAACCGCAGCAAAGGGTTCCAATTCCGATCTTTATTGAACATCAAAACACATATCTATCATGAACCTAAAAAACGTTTTTACTACTAGCCTAGCTTTCATTTGTTTGGCTACTTCCTGCTTAAGTCAGATCCAAGCGGGTAAGACATTACAAATCATGGCTGCTGGCATCCCCGCTGAGGAGAAGGGGCGAATTGATGGAGTGTATCCCGTCGCCGATAATGGCACAATCAACATGCCGTTTATCAATAGTGTCCGTGCAGCAGGTATGAAAGAAAATGAGTTAGCCGCTGCACTGCAAAGTCGCTACAAATCAGAAGGTATCTATACACACATCGTCATACAGGTCATTGCGACACGTGAGGCCAGTAGCGTGGCAGAAGAAGCGGTCACGGTGGGTGGAGAGGTTCGTCGCCCGGGTCCGGTTGCATTCAGCAAAGGTCTTACGCTATGGATGGCAGTGCAAGCAGCCGGTGGTCCTACCGAGTTTGGAGCAAGAGGCCGGGTAAAACTGTTTAGAGATGGCAATTCAAAATCTTACGACTTAGCACAGCCACAGTTCATGCGAGTGCCGCTGCAGCCAAACGATACCGTCGATGTCCCGCAGAAGAATATTTTAGGGCGCTAGATTTGCGAGTTTTCAAAAGCATTACTTTGTGAATGTGGGGAGATGAATGAAGGCAGTAACACCAAACTCAGGCTTGTGTGCTTGTTTGTGAGTACTCTTACTTGCGCATCCGTTTGGAGCCTTGAGCTACCTCCCACAATACTTTCAGACTTAGGATCTCCAGAGTTCCGGGTGAGGGAAGAAGCAGAGGCCAAGATGCTCGAGTGGGGGCGTAGCAGGCGGGAGGCATCGATGAAGGTTCTATTGGTCAAAGTACATACTGCACAGGATCCGGAAGTTCGTGAGCGGTGTTTGGAAATTTTAAAAAAGCTCGTCAATGACGAATATCTGAAGGACGGAGAGGGCTTCATTGGCATCAGTATGTTGGATGAAATCGCAAATGTTCCCGGCGACCCAAACCCGAGACAGGTGATCCGAATTAGGCAAATCATAAAAGGCACAGCGGCTGAAAAAGCAGGCTTACAACTCAATGATTTGATTGCGGGACTTGATGGTGATGTTTGGCGCGCCGCTCCTGCTGCAGATACCTTTAGTCAGCTCATTAAAAAGAAGAAACCCGGCACTAAAGTCGTCCTCAAAGTGATAAGAGATCAGAAACTTAAAACCTTCGATTTAGTCTTGGGGAAACGTCTCGTGAGCGCTGATTTATTGATGATGGGTGGCTCGGGCATTGATGGCCAAGCCGCAGAGAAGGCTGCCGAGGAAAATTACTTCAAGCGCTGGTTAGACAAACATGATAGCGAATGATTTAAAGGGTCTGTGAACTTTTAGGGTTCGACATCTGAGAAAGAAGTGACACTTTGATGCAACAATTGGAAAGGAATAGCGTTTGATATTCATGATCACTTCTAGGTTTCAAAGAGCAGTATCCTCGGCGATTTTACTCGCTCTTTCATGCACAGCCTGTGCTCAACAAGCAGATTTTAATGAGGTGGGTCGGCGAATGGCAATCATGTTGCAGAACAGCCACTTCGCACGCTTACCATTTGATGCGGAGCTAAGCAGGCGTTTCCTAAATGACTACCTGGTGGACTTGGATTTCCAGCGGCTGTATTTCAATCAAGGCGATGTTGATGAATTTACGGCAAAATACGGGGACCAACTACACACCATGCTTCTCCACGGGGAGAGCCTCAGCGTCGCCAATGAAATCTATCAGATTTTTCAAAAACGAGTAGAGGCACGTGTCGCTCAAACTGAGATGCTTTTAAAAGGAGCTGAATTTGATTTTACAAAAGATGAGTCTGTTCTTCTAAGTCGTAAAAACGCGCCGTGGCCTAAGACTGAAGCGGATGCAGCCGAATTGTGGCGGCTGCAAATCAAAGAAGCTGTGCTTGGCGAAACTTTGCGGCGTGAAATGCTTACCAAGCTCGCAAAAGAACAAAACAAGGCGGACCCTGGAAGCGACGATCGGAGCCCGAAGGAAAAAGTATCCCTGCGCTACAAGCGTTTCCTCAAGAGCGTGAACGACGTGGATGAGGAGGAGGTAGCAAATTATTTTCTCAGTGCAGTGGCCCGTGCATACGATCCACATACGGATTACATGAGTTTTCGTGAGATGAGCCGCTTTAAGGACGGTATGAAAAATGAACTCGTCGGAATCGGGGCGCTTTTGCAAGGCGAAGAGGACGGCGCGACAAAAATCATGGGAATCGTAGTCGGTGGCCCGGCAGACCGCGAGGGCACTTTGAAACTGAATGACCGCGTTGTAGCCGTAGATATGATGAACACGGGCAGACCCGAAGTAATGACCGACATCATGTTTATGAAAATCGACAAAGTCGTTGATTACATTCGCGGCAAGGAGGGGACATCGGTAGCTCTGAAAGTAGAACCCGCAGGCGGCGCTCCTGGAGAAACGAAAATCGTCGTGATCGAGCGAGGTAAAGTGGAAATGAAGGATGAGCAAGCCAATGGGCAGATTATTGAAACTCAGATCGAAAATGGTGGTGTGAGGCGCGTTGGAATCCTCACGCTACCTTCATTTTATGCAGATTTTGAAGAGGGGAAAATTCGTTGCTCTGTGGATGTTGAGAAGATCCTCAATCGCTTTAATCAAGAGAAAATTGATGGATTGGTGATGGATTTGCGCAACAACGGCGGCGGTTCTCTTGAAGAGGTGAGAAGGATGACTGGCTTCTTCGTCGAGCGAGGGCCAGTGGTTCAGGTGAAAAATACACTCGGGCAGGTGCAGGTGAAAGACTCTGATGCGGGTAAGCCAATCTTCAATGGGCCGATGGCAGTGCTGACTGATAAGAGCAGTGCCTCAGCGAGTGAAATTCTCGCGGGTGCGCTACAGGATTATAATCGGGCTGTAATCGTGGGGGAATCCTCATCATTTGGGAAGGGGACTGTGCAACAACCGATGGATATTGGCCGCATGCTACCACTTTTCGCTGAGCGGAGCCGTGCAGGATTTCTCAAAGTAACGATCCAAAAATTTTACCGTCCTTCTGGATCATCAACGCAGATGGATGGGGTCGTGCCGCAAATTGTTCTCCCGAGTTTGATGGATGCCATGGATGTGGGTGAAGCGTATCTTGAGCATCCACTACCTCATGATCGTATCCGCCCAGCCGCTGATTTCAAACCTCTGGATCCGCAATCCCTATTCGTCCCAAGGCTAATGGAGCTAAGCCAAGAGCGGGTCAACCAATGCAAGGATTTTAGCTACATCATCGAAGACGTGATCAAGGGCAAAGAGCGCATCAAAGCAAACAAGCTTTCGCTAGACAAGGCAGCGAGGGAAAAGGATTTGAGTGACTCGGATGTCTCACAGAAGGAGCGTAACTCAGAGCGCCGGAAGAGATTTGCAGCACTTTCTGAGACAGACAAAAAGTCCATGAGGTTTTACAAGATTACCTTGGATGAGCTCGAGAAAAGCACGGCCCTACAAGCATACGATCCTTCGGAAGAAACGGGTGGCTACATGAGACGCGCAAAAGATTCCACTGAAGATTTAGATGAAACACCCAAATGGGCAAGTGGACTCGATCCGCTGAAACGAGAATCCTTATTGATCATGGAGGACCTCATCGACCTCACTGAAAATGCCCGCCTTGCTGGGCTTTTGAGGACAGGTAGCACCGAGCAGTGATGTCTGAAATCGCCGACAATTTAGAGAAAGTGCGTGAACGAATTGTTCTGGCATGCCGAAAGTCATCACGCAGTAGCGAGACGGTGCAGCTAATAGCAGTTTCAAAAACAGTGCCTTCGGATCGGCTCCGCGATGCCTACGAAGCGGGACAAGTTCATTTTGGCGAGAGCAAGCTTCAGGAAGCAGTGGGGAAAATCGAGGAGCTACCTTCATCGATCTGTTGGCATTACATCGGAAGGATCCAACGGAACAAAGTTCGTAAATTACTGCCCTTGTTCGATGTTCTTCATGCCATTGATTCACTGAAGCTCGCGAGTTACGTCAATGAGATCGCTAAGGAACTAGGACTATTTCCTAAAGTATTTTTGCAAATCAATGTAGGAGCGGAAGAGAGCAAGGGAGGCTTTACGTTTGATGAGGCTCGTTCGGAGATAGAGCAAATCCTTGCACTTGATCGTCTTGAAGTCCTTGGGTTGATGTGTATTCCACCAGAAACTGGAGTTCCCGAGGAAGCAAGAGTGTGGTTTGCGAAGCTGCGGCGAGAACGCGATGCATTAGAGAAATGTTTCCAGACGAGCTTACCTTTCTTGAGCATGGGAATGAGTGGTGACTATGAAGTCGCAATTGAAGAAGGTGCCACTCATGTCCGAGTAGGCTCTGCAATTTTCGGCAAACGTTCCTATCGAGTGGACGGTGAACTTGGTTAAAGGCAATCTCTGGCCATGACTTTGATTCTTGAGCAGGCCACGTTGATCGGCAATGAGCTAGCGCTATCATTCGCAGATGGATATGAAGCGTATATTACCCTTCCTATTCTCCGGCGTTCTTGCCCATGCGCCGCTTGCCAAGGTGAGCCTGACGCATTGGGAAGAGTCATGCGTCCCAAGGTGGAGTATGGGCCAAGAGCCTTTGAACTTATCAAGTTTGAAATGGTAGGCGGTTATGCTTTGCAGTTATATTGGGCCGATGGCCACTCCACTGGTATTTACAGTTATACTTATCTCCAGAAACTCAATCAACTCCCAAAGATTTAGGCCCACGAATACCATCCATGGTTGGCGCACATCAAGAACTGCTATCGCTTCCCTTACTTCATCCAAATGATAGTGCTTCACTTGCATTAGTTGGCCTCGTCACCGTGGGGCAAGCATTGGATTATTTTCCAAAACGATACGAAGACCGCAGCCGCTTCGATGCTTTTCCAAATCAAGCGAGTTCCAGCGCAATTTGCTTACGTGGCACCGTGGTAGATTCATCTCTGCGCCACTTCGGTCCGACGCGGCGTTTTTACGAAGCCATCATCATGGATGGCTCCGGGGGAGTCTTTAGTTCGGGTAAAGTCACCTGCCGCTGGTTCAATATGCCCTACATTCAGAAAATTATCGCTGTTGGTCACGATGTGATTGTGCATGGAAAAGTGAAGGAGGTAAACGGGCGCTTATTCATCGACCATCCCGAATTTGAAATCATCAAGGAGGGCGATGAAAATGCATCCATCCACTTAGAGCGGATTGTGCCGATTTATCGCAATGTTTCGGGTATCAGCCAAAGAAAGCTCCGTGAGATCATTCATCTACTTCTATTACAAACTGATCCCGCTTCACTTCACGCGATTTTCGAAGTCGCCAGCATTCCTCGTGCCGCTGCCCTAAGATCAATTCATTTTCCTGTGACTATTGATGAAGCTGAAGTGTCTCGCAAACGATTTGCACTAGAGGAATTCTTTTCAATTCAACTCAATGTAGTTTGGAGGAAATCACTATTCCATGCGCAGGCTGGACGTGTTCTCGGTAAGAAAACTACTTTATTAAAACGATTCTATGAAAGCCTGCCATTTGATTTAACACATGCGCAGAAACGCTCGATCAAAGAAATCATTGGAGACATGCGCTCGTGCCAGCCGATGCATCGCCTCCTTCAAGGAGACGTAGGCACTGGCAAAACATTTGTCGCAATGGCCGCGATATCATTAGCCATCGATTCCGGGGTGCAGGCTGCCTTAATGGCTCCTACGCAAATTTTAGCGGAACAACATTACCTGACATTTTGTCGCTGGCTAGAGCCACTTGCGATAAGGATTTCTTTGCGAACCGCAAATCGTGATCAGGAAAATCATTCATGTGCTGGTGCTATACCTCAAGTCATCATTGGAACTCACGCCTTGCTTTTTGATACAGTCGCCTTCACAGATCTGGGACTAATTGTAATTGATGAACAGCATAAGTTTGGCGTGGCACAGCGTGCGCGACTGATCAATCAGGGAACGCAACCCGATGTCTTAGTGATGACTGCCACTCCCATTCCACGCACGCTGACGATGACTGTATATGGGGATTTAGATGTATCTTTGCTGGATGAACTTCCGCCTGGGAGGGGCAGAGTTATTACCGCCTTGCGTGTCAGTGCGAAGCAGACTGACGTGACGAAATTCATAAAGGCGCAACTTGGAAAAGGCAGACAGGCATATCTTGTTTATCCGCTCGTTGAGGAGAGTGATTCCTTAAAAGTAGAATCTGCCACGGAAGCATTTGGAAAATGGACGAAGCGTCTGGTGAGCTATCAAGTTGGACTCATTCACGGTAAGCTAAAGCCCGAGGAGAAGGCGGACGTTATGCGCCGCTTCCGAAATGGCGAGATTTCAGTTCTCGTTTCCACCACAGTGATTGAGGTAGGGGTAGATGTGCCAAATGCGAGCTTGATGCTCATCTATCACGCAGAACGTTTTGGTCTTGCGCAGTTGCATCAGCTTCGAGGGAGAATCGGCCGTGGTGGAAATGTTGGCTATTGTGTTCTTCTTTCCGACGGCAAAAGCGCTGAAGGTATGGAAAAACTCAGAGTATTAGAAAGCACCTCAGATGGTTTCGAAATCGCCGAAGCGGATCTACAGATGCGCGGACCTGGCAATGTCCTTGGGACAACGCAAAGCGGACTATCCAATATCCAGTTCACGGAATTTTTGGCGGATTTTCCGTTAATCCGTGAGGCACGATTACTTGCTGAAAATGTATTGGCGGAAGACCCCAAATTACTCGGAAAACATCAATCACTGCGGGTTCTAATCCAAAATTTCAATGAAGCAGTGAGCCTTCCAAGCACCGCGTGATTGGTCACTGAGATTTAGTTCTGCGAGGTCAATGGAAGAGTTCTTTTGTCTGTTTATCACTGCCTAGGATAAGAAGAACTTCGATTGCAACTGGCGCAAGCCCTTGAGCGCCAGAATTTGCCGCAGCTCATTGGAAATGCTTCGGCCAACACAGGCGGCGCTACATCTCTCACCTAGGTTCGGCAACCTGATTGCCATTCAGGAACTAAATCTTAGCGCAAGTGATGAGCGGTGTTGTTGAGGAAATTGCACGCCTGCCTTGCCAAGGCATTGCCGACGCTTAAAGTGGCCTCCGAACCATTCATGACACCGTTTTTAAAGAAGATTCTTGGGATGAATTGGGTGCTGGTCCTAGTGATGTATGGGCTTTTGGTCTTCGGTGTGTTTATGATCGAGAGCGCAGCGAGGCATCTATCAATTTCTCGTGAGCTGCTTGAGCGCTTCGGCACAGTGGGAGCCTATTATGCCAATTCACAAAAAATGTGGATACTCATTGGCAGTGCAATTTATTTTGCAGCAGCCCTCGTGGACTATCGCTGGATCCGTTGGCTGGGTATTCCATTCTATGCAGTGAGTATGGGATTGATGATCGCCGCAATGATCGCAGACGACAATGTGCATCGACTGAAAATAGGTGGGTTTAGTTTCCAGCCAGCGCAACTAGGTATAGCCTCGGGAATTGTTTTGATAGCATGGCTGATGCAAGATTTACCGAAGATCCATCGCTGGTTCGCCTCGCCTTTCGTGCGGATTGGCATGATTGGAGTGCTTGCATTAATACCGTTTTTGATCGTTATGAAAATGGGAGATATGGGATCGGCCTTAGTGTGGATTCCTGTGTCCATCGTTGCGTTGCTGATGAGTGGGATTCCTTTTCGCTACTTATCATTTATGTCATTGATCGCCGCAGGTTGTATTCCATTGCTGTATTACGTTGCCCTACCGCTCGTATCTGAGCGCGGGCCAGAGCGCATCGATATCTGGTTGCGAATGGCACAAGGTAAAGAGGTGGACATCGCAGGTGCTGGCTATGCTCCATACAATGTTTCCATGGCTGTGGGTAAAGCAGGCTGGAAAGGTGTAGGATGGAATGCAACCGCAGAACAAGGATCACTTCACGATAGGCGTTTCATTCCAACTGATACCGCGCACAACGACTATATTTTTGCCGTGATCGCAGAGGAGCTTGGATTCCGTGGAAGTCTTTTACTTCTCACCGCCTTTGCCCTCCTATTGATTCAGGCATTGTTCATCGCATTCTATAGCCGTGACGTATCTGGTCGTTTGCTGGTGTGCCTTGTGGTAGCGCTGCTTTTTGCACACATTTTTGAAAGTATAGGGATGTGCGTCTTGATCATGCCAATCACCGGTATCCCACTGCCACTCGTGAGTTACTCAGGAACTTTTGTGGTAATTTGTATGTTTTTATTGGGGCTAGTGCAAAGTGTCTGGATCCATCGCAATCGGAAAATAGGGCTGAAAATCAAAGGTGCCGACAGCTAGTGAAATGCGCGTTCTGCTGGCGTAGCTAAATCATAAAACTATCTTCCGCAGGGACCTTTCCAATAGAGATTTGGACCTCTCCATTCGCGGCGAGGTGGGTGAGGCAGTGATATACATCTTCTGGATCGCTATCGATCTCAGCGGCAACTTCTTCCGCAGTTTTTGCCCATGCAGTGAGGTGGCCGCGGACTTTGTTTAAAGTCTCGATAAATGCACCCGCAGCCTTTTTACCTGCTTCCACGCCCGGCTGGTGATAGGCATTGACGTTGATAAGCGAGGCATAAAACGAAACTGCCCGTTCAAACAGCGCGATGAGCAGCCCGAGCTGGAAGGGAGTGACTTCTGGGATAGATATAGTAAGTGAGCATCTATTAGATTCATGGAGAGCCTTGCGAGTTCCACGGAGGAATCCTTGGAGGTAATCCGCAGTGGTTGTGCTGGGATCAACCTCAATGCTAGGGCCAGTGCGGCCTTTTCGAACCTCGATAAAAGTGGCGAAAAAATTATTCACCCCATCGCGGAGTTGTTGCACGTATGCATGTTGGTCCGTAGAGCCTTTGTTACCATAAACGGCGATGCCTTGGTTGACGACCTTTCCATCGAGATCGTGCTCTTTGCCCAAGGATTCCATCACTAGCTGTTGCAGATATTTTGAAAAAAGCACAAGCGAGTCCTTGTAGGGCAGGATGACCATGTCTTTCTCGCCATTGCCGTTGCAGGCGTGATGCCATGCGATGGCGAGCTGCATGGCGGCGTTGTGGGAAACATCTGCTTTACGAGTTTCCACGTCCATCGCGCGGGCACCCGCTAGCAGGGCATCGATATCAATTCCCTGCAATGCTGCGGGAACAAGGCCCACCGTAGAGAGTATGGAAGTCCGCCCGCCCACCCAATCTGCCATCGGGAAGCGAGTGAGGAAGTTGTGCTGTACGGCATATTGATCGAGTTTAGAACCAGCCCCAGTGACGGCAATGGCGTGACGCCCAAAATCAAGGTTCGCTTCCTCGTAGGCGGTTTTCGCTTCGAGCATTCCGTTGCGTGTTTCTGCGGTGCCACCTGATTTTGAAATGACGATGACGAGAGTTTTCGCGAAGCCTATTTTAGAGAGTCTGGCAATGACCACATCCATTCCCGCCGGATCTGTGTTGTCAAAAAAGGAAATCGAGAGTCGCGCGTTTTGGCCGATGGCTTCCGCAACGAGCTGAGGCCCGAGAGCTGATCCACCAATGCCGATGAGGAGAATTTGCTCGAAGCGCCCTCCGGTAGAGTTCGTGATCGCCCCCGTGTGGATTTTTTCCGCAAACTCCTTGAGAGCAATGATAGGCTCGGTAATGGACTTTCTAATTTCCTCGGTGGGCGCGAGTTCCGGGGCGCGCAGCCAATAATGACCCACCATTCGGCCTTCGTCTGGATTGGCAATCGCCCCAGACTCGACGGCCAACATGTCCGCAAAAGCTCTGGAAATTTTCGGTGCCAGAGCCGCGACGTAAGATGGCGCAATGTCCATCAGTGAAAGATCAAGCGAGAATCCATGCTGAGGGTAGCGGATCAAATGTTGGTTGTAGGATTGCCAAGACATGGTGGTGAGAGTGAAATTTTAAAAATTGAAATATTGGTGAAAGTGTTCCTTACACTCCGCTTGTAGGCTGAGAAAAGTCGGGTTTTTTAGAGAAGTTGTCGATGCTTTAGCCAGAATTTTCCTCCGGTTCGCGATAGTTAGGCCTGTGAACTCGTAGAGATAAGAATACAAGATATAGGGTTTGTCGTTCGCGCTTCGGGTCGAAGTATGACGACTTGGTGCTCGCCACTCAATTTGCATTTTTCCGCAGTGTCTCAGCCGCAGAAGAGTCTAGTAACTGATGATTGAATGCACCGGGTGCGGGCTGAGCTTTGAGCGGCCATTTAGAAAAGTGAGCTCGATGAGCACAGAAATTCCAATTACATTAGCACCAAGTGCATCCAGCAGTTGGACGGCTGCTGCTGCGGTGCCGCCAGTGGCTAGGAGATCATCGACGAGTAAAACGGATTCGCCAGCACTCACCGCGTCTTCATGCAGCTCGATCACGGATTCACCATACTCTAGCGAGTATGCGGCTTGGCGGGTCTTCCATGGTAGCTTGCCGGATTTCCTGATCGGTACAAACCCTGCGCCAAGCCGATCTGCCACGGCGGCTCCAAAGATAAAACCTCTCGCATCAATCCCTACAACTTTATCGATTTTCACGCCGCCAGCGGTTTCACAAAGCAGGCGGATGGATTCACCGAAAAGTGCGGCATCGGCGAGAATGGGCGTGATATCTTTGAAAATGATCCCTGGCTTTGGGAAATCTACAACATCTCGAATGGCAGCGCGTAGGGAGTCAGACATGGCGGAAAAGTGATAACAGCCTGCTGCTTACTTGGGAAATACCAAGTTGAGGAGGAGATCGCTCGTAATGAAAATGCCTCTCAAAACTTGGCGGGCATCGATAGGTGTGTTAAACATCTTCCATGCAGATAGGTGAGCTAACGGTGGATTCGCCGATGGGAGTAATTCTCGAAACTTTGCCGGGTGCGAGACGGGCGATTTTCGCCCGCTATCACTTGGGTGGTTGCCAAAGTTGCGCATTTTCAAATGAGGAAACTCTTGCAGAGCTTTGCAACCGTGGTGAGCTATCGGCTGCCGAAGTACTTGATAACTTGCTTTCAAGCCATGAGCACGATGCCGCCCTACTGATGACACCCGCCGAGGCAAAAGAACGAATGTTAGAGATGCGTTGGATTGATATTCGGACGCGTGAGGAGCACGAGGCGGTAATGATTCAAGGGTCAGAATTTTTCACCCAAGAACTACAACAACAGGTATTTGCTGGGGACTCCGGTCAACAGATTTTGTTATATGATCATCAAGGGAAGAATGTGCTCGATCAGGTGGCATGGTTCCGTGGCCATGGACTAAATGACACTCATGGTTTGCTAGGTGGAATAGATGCTTGGAGCCAGCAGGTTGATCCACAGCTACAACGTTATCGTCTAGAAATAGATGATTGATATAAAATCATTTATATGAAACTTCTCGCGACATTCGGCGGAATTACCGTTCTCATACTCGCCCTCGGATTTTGGTGGTTCTCACCAAGCGAAGTGATCAAACGCCGAACCCTCAAACTTCTCGATATACTTACCTTCGAGCCGGGCAGCGGCACGGGTGCTCGCCAAATGGGTGCCTATTCCCTCAATGCAATTCTAGCTCCCGAAGTGGAACTGACATCCAAGTCTATAGCCGAGGCAAATGGAACATTCGAGCGTGCTGAATTGGAAAGTGCCTACTCATGGCTGAGCGGCCAGGCAAAACAGTCTCATTTCAATCTGGAAAATATCAACTCACTCAAAATCGAACGTGATACCGCGACTATTCTTTTCACCTTGGAAGCTCTGGTGGAATTGCCGAGTTACCGCCCCGCAGATGGGCGTTATCAAGTGAACTTTCGCTGGCAAAAATCTGATGATGGCTGGCGACTCACTAGGGCAGAATGGCAAGAAGCGGCGGTGGCGCGAAAATGAGTTAGAATGTCTTGCGCAGATGCGATGGCAAGATACTGAGCTGCTCACGATATTTAGCCACCGTACGGCGAGCAACCTTGATGCCCTGTTGATCAAGCGCCTTCATCAATGTCTCATCTGAGTAGGGCTTCGCAGGATTTTCAGCAGTGATCAATTGTTGGAGTGCCTCGCGGACTCCTGCGTTTGATACTTCAGTGCCATCGGATGTTTGGTAACCAGTGGCAAAGAACGCCCGCATTTCCATCAAGCCATGTGGTGTGAAAACATACTTACCTGCCACAGCGCGTGAAATAGTGGTGGCGTGCAGATTAAGTTCATCTGCGATGTCATTCATCGTTAGCGGGCGTAGGTGGCGGTGTCCCTTATTCAGAAATTGCGGTTGGTGCTCGATGAGCTTGTGGGCGATGGCAAGAATCGTCTCTTGGCGCAGTGAGATAGCATGGATCAAACTGCGACCATCGCGGATCTGATCTCGCAAAAACTGGCGTGTTTTTGCATCCGTGCCGTTTTTACCAATCATATCTTTGTAGAAATCATTGATCCGTAAATTTGGCAAATGCTCACCAGTCAGCCGGGCATACCAATGTCCGTCGTCGTCGCGTTCAATAATCGCGTCTGGTAGAATGTATGGATTTCCCGTGGGATCGAATTCACCTCCTGGATTCGGCGTGAGACGCCCGATACGTGAGGCTGCCTCAGCAATCCTCTCAACCGTGGTCCCTAACGATTTTGCAATCTGTGGGTGCCGCTTCCGCGCAAGATCTTCGAGGTGATCTCTGACAATCCGATATTCGATGGTTTCCCTGCCACTGCTCCTTTCGAGTTGCAGCAGCAGTGACTCTGGAATTCCAGATGCGCCGATACCCGCTGGGTCGAACGACTGAATCAGACGCAAGCTTTCGTCGAGCACTCTTGCTTTGAATCCGAGGCGAATCCCCAATGTCTTCATCGGTAAATCAAGAAATCCCCGCTCATCGAGATTCCCCAAAATCGCTTGAGCTGCCTCTCTCACGTCAGGGTCCACCATGGAAAGATCGAGCTGATACTGGAGATGTTGCTGCAATGTCTCCGGCGCGACGATGGAATCATAAATTCGTTGCCGCCGCTCCTCATCCTCATTAGTCCAAGGTGAAGATTTTCCTTCGAGAATGGTGCGGTCGCGCCAGTCATCGTCAGTCTCGTTGAGATAGTCCATCGAGTCTCCCTCGTCCGCTTCCTTGCCTTCCTCGTCTAACGAAATGATCTCTGTAATATCTTCTAAAACCGGATTAATCTCGAGTGCCTGCTGCACCAATTGCCCTAACTCAAGAGTGCCTGCCTGCAGGATTTCCAAGCTCTTGCGCATCTGTGGCGCCAGCGTCTGTTGCTGCGAGAGTGATTGGTAGAGAGCGGCTTCTGGCATCGGAGTGGGTGGCAAAACCTTGCCGAAGCCAACCTAGTGCGTCTCCCTAGAAAGCGAAGCACTATTTGTGCCAGTGCTGAAGATATAAAAATTTGACTTCTTTGAATTCTGGTCAACGTCAGTTCATTCCACAACGATCACCGACCTTTTTGCGCAGCAAATATTCTCCAACAGACTTTGCTCAGAGACTCAAAAACTGATGATTTCGCGCGTGGTCCTCGCTCAATTTGAGGAGCGAAATAGAGTCGTCACCGAGCTCTTTACCGATCACTTCATACTCTCGTTTAAGGTTGGTGTGGATGAGGTAGGGATTGTCCGTATTGATGCAGAAAGGAATTTCATTTGCCGCAAGGTCTCGCACGAAGTTGGCAATGCAGGCGTAGTTATCGATCACCCGCGTGACTAGATTCACAGTAGGGCAAAGCTCAAGGCAGGTGTTCCCTTCGCGAAGTAGTGTGAGCAATGCCTGTCTAGTTTTACCAATGGCCCGGCGCAGCTCGATGCCGTGGCCGATGCGATCTGGGCGAATCGCTTCGATCACGCGGAGCATACCTGCTGGTCCGGTGCCTTCACTTTCACCGACGTGATAGGTGATCTTCAGACCTGCTTGGAGGGCTTTCTCCATCATCGCTGAAATTTCTTTCATCCATGGTTTACTGAGTTCGAGCGAGCGTGATTCTGGGCCGGCCATATCGATGCCTACCACACCATTTGCACCGTTCAGTGCGCCGCGGCTGCGCCACTTGATCGCGGCTTCGATGATTTGCCAATTCGACTCCAGCGAGAGATCACGACCCAAGGAAAGTATGATGCCGGTAGCGACACCGTAATGAAGAGAGGCGCGCTCTAGCCCCTGCATCACAGCAAGAATGATGGCGTCCATCGTGTGTAGCCCATGGCGCATGCGTTTTTGCGGATTGAAGCGCAATTCCAATGCATTTACCTGAGCGCGTCGGTATGCTTTTGCCACCACCTGATAGGCAGAAACGCTGGCGGCAGAGGGTGATGACTGGATTTCCTCGGTGACTTGAAAATAGCGGCCTAGAAAGTCATCCAGCGATTTCACCTCATTGGGTCGAGCCGTAAGGGAATCATGGAAACTGGTAAAATCCACATACTCAGTGCGCAGGCCATTGTCGCAAAGGATCTCCCACAAAACAGAGGAAGGAACCGCACCGCCAAGGTGGATGTGAAGATCATGCATGCCAAAGAACAGACACTTTCAGCGACGAACTTGCAATCCGAACCTAGCAGGCAGGGTGGTTACGTTAAGGGATAAGTATGGGGAAACTGTGGGGAAAGATTTTTGTTACCGCCAAGATGCTAAGCTAGCCAAGTGAAATCAAAGTTGGTTTTGGTAAAACTCCATACAAGCTCCTTCATTTTGGAATTCCATGTCTTGAACTTGGCCACCTTGGCGGCTTGGCAGCTTGGCAGCTTGGCAGCTTGGCGGCTTGGCGGCTTGGCGGCTTGGCAGTTCTATTTTCTTCTTCATGCCACTTTTATTACTATATGCACGGAAGCTATTAAAGAAACTTTCAATTGGAATCAAAAATATATCTTAAAAAGTGTAGTAATCAAAAGCACTGAGGCGTAACTGGAAGTAAGCCTAATCTTGCTTATAGTTCTTTTAAAAAGGCATTCTGAGATGCAATCGATTTATGGACCGTTTTTGGTTAGTTAAGAGACTGGATTTTGGCTTCGAATTGGGCTGGGGTTTGATAGCCGAGGGAGGAATGTTTTCGGTGGTGGTTGTAGTAGGAATCAATGAAATCAAAAATCTCGGTGCGTGCATCGGCCTCATTGAGGAAGCAGCCGTCTTGGAGCATGTCGCTTTTGAGGGTGCCCGTAAATGATTCGGTCCAGGCGTTGTGGTAGGGATTGGCGCGGGCGGACATGCTTTGGCGCATGCCTGCTTGGCTGAGGATTTGGCGATATGCTTTGCTGCCGTATTGACTGCCACG
>JAYULG010000058.1:0-4824 GCA_043763755.1 Akkermansiaceae bacterium
GCTCCAGACATGAGCAAAGGCGTAGATAACATCTACCCACCCTTCGTAGATGCCCTCAAAGACTACGCCCGCGATCTTCTCACCCACGTCAATCCCCACACTGGCCTCGCTTACCGGGATGATCCCGCCGTGGCCATCGTAGAGGTGAATAACGAGAACACCTTGCTCATGAATTCATTCTGGCCCGCCAAAGTCACCGGCCCTGTTCACGAATCCGTCCTCAAACAATGGCAAGAATGGACCGGCAAAACCTACGCCGGTGACGATGCCAAACTCCGCGCCGCATGGGGCACCAAGCAAGATACTCCCGGCCCGAATCTTCTCACCAATGGCACTCTCAAAGACAATGCCACTGGCTGGACCCTCGATCAAGCCGGCGGTGCCAGCAGCGCATTTTCCCCCGCCGCAGAAGGCAATGGCATCCGCCTCACGGTGGCCAAGGCAGGCACCGAGTCGTGGCACGGCCAGATCGCCCATCCCCGCGTGCCTCTTACTGCTGGGAAAACCTACCGCCTGCGCTTTCGTGCGCGAGCAAGTGACACTCACCATATTTTCACTTGTACCCAGCAAGACAGTGCTCCCTACGAAGTAGCCGGCCTATGGGAAAATTTCCAGGTCACCCCTGCGTGGCAAGACTATCGCTTAACCTTCACCGCGAAATCCACTGACCTCAGCAACGTCAGCCTCCGCTTCGGCCCCGCCACGGCTACTGGCTGGTTCGAGTTCGCGGATGTCTATCTTGATGAATACAGCGATGGCTTTCTCCCGGCTTCCGCCACACTCGCCACTGGCATCCCACTCCCAGATGAGAAAGCCAGCACCGCCGTGCTGCGGGATTATTACCGCTTCCTCGCGGAAAAAGAGCTGGACTACGCCAAGGAAATGCATCGTTTCCTCAAGGAAGACCTCAAGGTAAAATGCCTCGTCAGCCACTCCCACATCTTCTTCGGTGCCCTCCTCGGCGTCCGCCGTGAAGGCCTAGCCAGTGACGTCGTCAATGCCAATGCTTACTACTGGCACCCCGAATTCTCCGGTGGTATGTGGGACATGAAAAACTGGACGATCAGCCAGGCAGTCCTCTCCAAAGATGCCACCGGAGGCGTCCTAGCGGAACTCGCCATCCAACGCGTCGCCGGTAAACCCTTCGCCATCACCGAGTGGGACGTCCCAGCCCCTACAGACTCCATCGCAGAAAGCCTCCCCATCCTCTCCTCTTACGCCGCGTGGCAAGGTTGGTGCGGTCTCACCCTCTATACCTTCGCTCACAGCGATAAGGAATACACCGATGACCACTTCCACAGCTTCTTTAATTACCAAGGTCACCCCGGAAAACGTGCCACCATTCCCTTCGCTGCCCTTCTTTTCCGTACCGGAGCCGTCGCACCTGGTAAAGAACGTGCCACCTTTACCGTCCCCGCCGCCGCACTCCTAGAAGACATCGCCACGAATCGCGGAAACATCTGGTCAAACTGGCGCCGCTTCTTCCAAGCCATTGGTCACGATGGCTCCCAAGCCCTAAAACGCCAAACTGCCATAACAATCGACGAAGCGGCCCCTGCCACCACCGTCCCTGCCATGCAAAATGCCTCACCCAAGGACACACCCGCCATCAGCGATCATGGTCAAATTACCTGGGGTTCCGGCGATGGCGTCGCCCGTGTCGTCTCTCCCAATCTCCTCTTCGCGACCGGCTCTCTCAGTGATCGTACTATCCCCCTCGGCCCCTACACCCTAAAGACCGAAAACCTCAGCGGCGATAACTTCGCCGTCTGCGGACTCATCCCCCTCGATGGACAACCCCTCGCCACATCAAGCAAACTCCTCGGGCTCGCACTCCGCCGCGCTGAAAACGAAGGAATGGGCTGGAATGCAAACCGCAAGACCGTCAGCGATCAATGGGGCCGCGGCCCCTCGCTTGTCCTTGGTTACCGTGCCACCCTCTCCTTCCCAGAAGGTACCTCATGGCGGGTCACCCCTCTCGGCCCCGATGGACAACCTACGCAAAAACCATCGGCCCCCACCAATGTATGGTCCATCGCCCCAAGTGACCGCACCGTTTGGTGGCTCATCGAAAAAGCGCCTGCCAAGGAGAGCCCATAAAATACTGCATTTCACGTTTTGCATTTCTTTTAGAGCCCGCGCTACGTTGTCCCACTCGCCAGAATTTCTCATTGGATCAATCACGGGAAGTTCGTTGACGACTTTGGAAAATGTGTTCACTTTCGCCCTCGCAAGCCAACTTTTGGAATTACACCTCACTACCCAATGACTCTCATTCGCCGATTTTTTTCCATCGCCCTCGCGGCTTCACTCGCCACCGTGGCCTTTGCCCAAGAAGGTAAACTGAACATCGCGACTGTGGATATGCAGGAGCTTTTCAAACAATATTACCGCACAAACGAGGCCCAGAAGCAGATCAACGTGGAGCGTGCGCGCATTCAGAAGGACAACAATGAGCGCCTCGCCCGCATCCGCGAGCTGGAAGGCACGCTCACTAATCTCCGTAAGCAACTCGAAGATCCGTCTTTGAACGACTCCAAGAAGCAAACTCTATTCAAGGAGTGGCAAACTCAACAGCAAGAAGCCATTGCTCTTGACCGTGAGCGCCGCGAATTCCTCCAACGCCGGAACCAAGCGCTCAACGAGAAAATGGTCCAGCGCATGAAGGGCATTCTTGAGGAAATCCGCAAGCTCGTGGAAGAGAAGGCCAAGCTCGATAACTACGATTACGTCTTCGATAAATCTGGCCTCAGCACCTCGCAGGTTCCGTTCCTTCTCTACACCAAGGATGCGACAGACATCACCGCCGGCCTCTTGAAAGATCTCAACAAGGATGCTCCCGCCGAATCCCTGCCAGCACCGGGCGATCCAGCTCCAGAGCTGCCAACGCCAGCCACTCCGGCACCTGCGGGCGACCAGTAAGTTCACATTTTTTACCCCTCCCGAGTTGGCAATTGCCCTCACGCTTTCCGAGCTCGCTCACAAGATCGATGGTCACATCATCCGGGGCGAGCTCGATTTATGTCTCACAGGCATGGCAGCACTGGATTGCGCCACGCCCACTGACGTGAGTTTTCTGGGGAACGAAAAATATTACCCCCACTTTCTCGCGACACATGCTGCCGCCGTGATCGTACCTGCTGGAGTGTCTGATGGGCCGGCAAATACGGCGCTCATCACGGTGGAAAATCCCAGTTTGGCCTTCGCGCTGGTGGTCAGCCACTTCGCAGCGATTTCGCATAAATTTCAGCCTGGCATCCACCCCAGCGCCTTCGTGGATTCCACCGCAGTGCTTGATGCAACTGAGGTTTGTGTGCACCCAGGAGCAGTGATCCTCGCGGGTGCCGTGATTGGAAACGGCTCTGAAATCGGGTCAAATAGTGTTGTTGGAGAGCACGCAAATATTGGCGAGAACTGCCGGATTCTTGCAAATGTGTCCATCCGTGAGCACTGCGTGTTAGGAGATCGCGTGATCTTGCAGCCCGGTGTCGTGATCGGCGCAGATGGATATGGCTATGAATTCTCAGAGGGCCGCCATGTGAAAATCGAGCAAGTCGGGATCGTAGAAATCGGCGATGATGTCGAGGTAGGCGCAAATACCACCATTGATCGTGCGCGTTTCGGGAAAACATTGATCGGCGAGGGCACGAAAATTGATAATCTCGTGCAAATCGGTCACAACGCGGTGGTCGGCAAACATTGCTTGATCATCTCTTTATCGGCCATTGCAGGCAGCGCACAAATCGGGGACTACGTGACGATGGGCGGCCAATGCGGTGTCGCAGGGCACCTCAAAATTGGTAGTGGGGCCACACTCGCCGCGCGCACGGGAGTGAGCAATAGCATCGCCGGCGGTCAAGTTTACTCAGGCCGCCCCGCGCTCCCAATTCGGGAAGATATGAAGTTCCAAGCACTTGTCCGCCGCCTGCCAAAGCTCGTCGCCCGCGTGAAAGCGATCGAAAAGGAATTGGCTGCAAAGGCTTGATCATTTTCATACAAGAGAGTTTTTAGGCGGCACCGTGGAATCGCAGGTTGCCTCAACCGGGTTTCAGCGCAAAGCTCTGCCACCCTTGATGTCAGCGCCTGCTCAAGCTTCGCAAAGACAAGACGGCCAGCTCTGGTTGACCGCTCTGGGCCTCTCCATGCTCGCGAACTTTGCGCTGCTCTTGGGGCTAGGTTTTCTCACCATTGCAACGCAGAAAATTAGCCAAAGAAAAACCGCTACCGCGCCTCTCCCCACTGACAATTTTGTGAAAATTTTCCCAACACTGGCAGCCCCGGCACTCAATGAAGTGCTTTTGCCTGACAGCAAACGCTCTGCCCGGACCTCCCCAGAGCAAACAGCGGAGAGACCTGTAAATCCTATCTTCCAAGGTGAGCGAAATTCGCAGGCCACCAGTGATAATGCACCATCCCCATCTGCACCACCGCTGCCTTCTCAAGCCGGCCGTAAGCCACTCAATCCCGCTGATTTTGAAACGACGCAGAGCGACTACCGCGATGGCCCACTCTCTGAGGGATCTGTGCTCCGTCCCGCCGCCTCGCCCACCAGCGCTGCAAAACCCGTGGAGGCAACATCCGGAGAAACTAGCCAAAAAACCAGCACCGCAGACACGCTTGCGATGCCTGCGCCTCGGGAAAAACTCCTAGAAAGTCCCTACCCGGTGGATATCCCTGTGCCAAAACCTGCCGAAGTTACCGAGGCAGTGCTTGCACAAAAACCCAGCCTGCCCAGGCCCGAGCAAAAGGCCGCAAAAGCGAACGACTCTCCAAAACCCAAGCCCGCCATTCAGGATCCAGCCTTCAGCGGCTTCCAGCGCAAAG
>JAYULG010000059.1:0-1383 GCA_043763755.1 Akkermansiaceae bacterium
GCTCGCGTGGCCGGGCACCTCGCTGACGAGAAAACGGGCGCGGGCTTTGAATTTCCTACCGCCGAAGATCGGTAAATCCGGATCGAGATCGGTCTCGACTCGGGCGTGAATGGCATTGGTGGCGAGTTCAAATTTCACGGATTTCCCGAGTGCCGTGTTTTCATTGAGCAGGCCATTGAGCTCACGCTCTGTGAGGAGGATTTCCTTTGAGCCTTTTTCATACTTTGGCGCATTGGCTGGTTGGACGGTGGGTTGTTGGATCGCCTCCACTTTCTCCTCCACCACTATTTTTTCCTGCGCACTGAGCATCACTGGCTGAATCGGCCGATTGTGCCACCACCATAGACCAGCAAGGATGAGGGCCAGCAGCACAAACACGCCTAAAATGATCCATTGCTTAGAAACTTGCCGCACAGGCAATGCAGGCGGCTGGTGAGGTTCTGTCATGGAGGCATTCATAGTGCGCAACTGACGCTTTGGAAAGATGAGAGTTTCACTGCGGCTTGCGGTCTTGGTTTTTCAATGTTCGGGATTGAATTTTCAAAATTCCACGTCCACTTTCCGTCTCATGGTTCCGCCGTCCCTTGCCATTCCTGAAAAGCCGACAAAAGCTGCTAAGCGCAAATCTGATAGCACTTGGTCCACCGAAAAATCTTCCGAGCTCTATGGCGTGGAGACATGGGGGCACACGTTTTTCAGCGTGAATAAAAAAGGCCATGTGACGGTGCGCTTAGAAGATGATGCAGCCCAAGTGGAGGTATCACTTTTCGATGTAATTGATGGCTTGCGCGACCGTGGCACGCACTTGCCAGTGCTGCTACGCTTCCGCGATCTTTTGCATTCCCGCATCTCTGAGATCAATGAATCGTTCCGCAGGGCCATTACGGATTCTAAATACCGTGGCGAATACCGCGGCGTGTATCCGATCAAGGTGAATCAACAGCGCCAAGTCATTGAAGAGATCGCTGAGTTTGGGAAAAGATACCACTACGGTCTAGAGGCAGGATCTAAGCCGGAACTGATCGCGGCACTCGCCCACATGCACGATCCGGAAGCCTACCTTGTTTGCAACGGCTACAAGGACGAGGAATTCATCGATCTGGCGCTCCAAGCACAAAAGATGGGCCTACGAGTGATGTTAGTATTGGAAATGCCAAGTGAGCTGGATCTCATCCTTGAGCGTTCTCGCAAAATAGGCGTGCTGCCTAATCTCGGCGTCCGCGTCCGCCTTTCCACCAAGGGTTCTGGCCATTGGCAAGATAGCGCGGGTGATAAATCCGTTTTCGGCCTGAATGCGGCGCAAGTCATCGCCGTGGTGGATCAGCTCAAGGCATCGGGCTATCTAGGCTGTTTGAAAATGCTCCATTATCATCAGGGATCGCA
>JAYULG010000060.1:0-18549 GCA_043763755.1 Akkermansiaceae bacterium
GTGGCAAGCGAATTGCAGTTATTTTCTCGGAAGTGCCTCAGCGTCATGGAATTGCTGGTTATGAGGAAGTTGTGGAAGCCATCTTGGCACGGCATTTGCTTTTCTCGATTCCACCGTCCCATCAATTTGGAATTTTTGGGATCCATCAAACTAACATCAGATCAACCCGGACCATCATGACCAGCCGATACCTCATTAAAGTGCGAGCCCTCACGGCCGCAGCCATCGCGATCCTTGCAATACCCATGTGTCTCACGGCAAATGCGCAAGATGCGGCAGCCCCCCCTGTCACAGAAGAAGTGGCACCACCTGTGGCTGCTGAGGCTACCACGGAGCAGCGATTGTCGGACCTAGAAAGTTATTTCAACAACGTTGGCGTGGGTGGGCCAGCCACCGCGCCGTGGACTTCGAAAGTCGCATCGTTATCAGGTCCAGGGCACAATTCGTGGCTCATGACATCTGCGGTGTTGGTCCTATTCATGACGCTTCCCGGCTTAGCACTGTTCTACGGCGGCTTGGTTCGAAAGAAAAATGTGCTGAGCGTGATGGCACAGTGTCTCGGCTGTGCTGGTATCGTGACGATTCTTTGGTGGGCCTTCGGTTACAGTCTTGTGTTCGGTAAAAGCTTCAACTCTCCTTATTTAGGCGGCAGCGAGTTTTTCTTCCTCAAGGGGGTGACCGGAGCACCGAATACAGATTACTCTTTTTGGGTCTCTCAAAATATCTTCTGCATGTATCAGCTCATGTTTGCGATCATCACGCCTGCCTTGATTGTCGGTGCCATCGCAGAGCGGATGAAGTTTAGTGCCATCATGCTTTTCATCGTGATCTGGATGTTCGTGATTTATTTCCCAATGGCGCACATGGTATGGGGCGTCACAGGCTTGATGAATGGTGTTTGGAACGGCGATGCGAAGATCGCGGCTATCGACTTCGCTGGTGGCACGGTGGTTCATATGACCTCAGGTTGGAGTGCGCTTGTTCTTTGTATCATATTGGGCAAACGGGCGGGTTACGGCAAAGACAAGTTGTCACCACACAGCATGGTGCTTTGTATGATTGGAACAGGGATGCTCTGGGTCGGTTGGTATGGCTTCAATGCAGGATCAGCTTTCGCATCAGATGGCATTGCAGGCACTGCTTTTCTCGCCACAACGCTAGCCGCTGCTACTGCTGCCACGGTTTGGGGCTTGATGGAAAAAATCCTGAAAGGTCAGCCATCGATCCTTGGAATCTGTTCTGGTGTCATCTCTGGCTTGGTGGTCATCACCCCAGCGGCTGGATTCGTAAATCCCACTGGCGCAATGATTATCGGTGTCCTTGCTGCAATTATTCCTTACATCTTCGTGATGTATGTGAAGAAAATGTTGGGTTACGACGATGCGCTTGACACTTTCGGAATCCACGCCGTGGGCGGAACTCTAGGAGCGATCCTTACCGGAGTGCTAGCCACCAGCGAGGTGAATGCTAACCTCACAGATGTGAATACCTACGCTGCCACAAATGGACTTGCGAAACTCATCGCTGAAGGTGGTCTGCTAGGTCAGCAGCTCATCGCTGTCGGAGTCACGTTGGTCATTTCAATAGTCGGCACGGCTGTGATTGCATTGGTCGTCAAGGCCGTGATCGGACTCCGCCCCACAGCGGATGTCGAAAACATCGGTCTCGATATCTCCGAGCATGGCGAAGAAGGCTACGAACATTGATCTCTGCCTTTAATTAACTCAAACTTCAACGGGCGGGCCAGCAATGGTCCGCCCGTTTTGGTTTGCAGAAGGCATGGAAGCAGGTTCCTCTCTGCGGATGAAACGGCCAGTTTTCAGAGTTTGCCTTTGGGTCGCATTGTTTTGCTCCACCGCGTTTGCAGCGTGGGCGTGGTTCCGTCCCTACGAGTGGTCGCCAGATCCCGCAGCGTTGTGTGAGATCCAAGGGGTAAACATCACCCGCGATCACTCATTTTTCTGGATCGAAACTGCTTTGAAAGTGAACTCAGGTGCCCAGCATGATCTATCGAAGCCCGTCTTCTTGATGACCTCGCAAGGACGCAGATTAGAGCCAGCAGATACCACTTTTGCGAGCATTGATGGCGAGCAGTCTCGCGAAATCTGGCTTAAGTTTTGGCTTGATTCCAATGACATCGCGGGTCCGCTCAATCTTCACATTAACGGCGGATCACTTCGCCTCAAGACTAGCTCTGGCATCCCAAGCAAGTCCAAGTATCAAACCTCGAACCGCTGGTGACCCATGTCTTGGCTCCTTATCGATAACTCGAACACCCGCACCAAGCTCGCACTAGGTGATTCTCAGCAGCTCTTAAAATGGCGCGGAATCCTGCCCACTACTGAAATCTCTGCGCAGTCATTGGAGGTTGTTCTATCAGACTTGGAGTTCTCCGCAGTGGCAATTTGCTCAGTGGTCCCTAAAAAAGCATCAGTTCTCGCGGCTTGGTTTGGTGCAAGGCATTACCCAGTCCATTTCCTGAATTACCAAAGTCCGCTTGGCCTAGAGATTGACTACCCGGACCCCAGCCAAATCGGAGCAGACCGCTTGGCAAATGCGGCAGGTGTTCTCAGTCGGCATCAAGTGCCTGCAATCATCATTGATTTCGGCACGGCGGTAACCTTCGATGTCATTTCCGCAACGCCCGCCTACTGTGGAGGTGTGATCGCGCCCGGCCTTGGCGCGATGTCTGGCTATCTCACGCGCCGAACGGCATTGCTCCCCACAGTCGAGCTGATTGAGCCTCCATCTGCCATCGGGAAATCCACCGAGCACGCCATGCAAGTGGGCGCCGTCATTGGCTACCGCGGCCTCGTTAAAGAAATAATCCATCAAATTTCAAAGGAGCTCTCCGGGCAGCCCATAATCATAGCCACAGGTGGAGATGCCGCGCTCATTGCGAGAGGTGTGCCAGAAATCGATTGTATAGATCCGGATATCACCCTTGATGGTCTGCGCCAAGTAGCTGCCCGAGTCTTCGCTTGATCTGCCGTTTTCTAAATTGATTAGAAAAAACTCGTGCCATTCCCGTCGGTTTCGCTACCTATTTCCCGATGCCTGACAGTGCCCTCGCCATTGGAATCGACTTCGGAGGAACGACCGTAAAAATTGCCGTCGTTTATCAAAGCCACATCATTGATCAAGCGCCACCGATTGCGACTCAGGAGTTCATCACACGGCACGAACTCATCGATGCAATGATACGCACCGTGGAAGATTTACGCGCACGGCACCCCACGGTGACCTCTGTAGGTGTCGGCATGCCAGGATTCGTCAACTTCGAAAAGGGCCTCGTTTACGGCCTTACCAATGTCCAAGACTGGACGGATGTGCCTCTAAAAAGCATTTTGGAAGCACGGCTCAATCTTTCCGTAACTGTGGACAATGACGCAAACTGCATGGCCATGGCCGAGTGGCACCTTGGCGCAGGACGAGGTTTCCGCCATGTCATCTTCGTCTCACTCGGCACTGGCGTAGGAGGTGGGATTATCGCGAATGGCCAGATGATCCGCGGCATGCGCCACGGAGCTGGCGAACTCGGCCAAACATCCATCGATTACCAAGGGCGCGTAGGCCACTATGGGAACCGTGGTGCTCTTGAGGAATACATTGGGAACCGTGAAATCGCCACCCGCGCACTCGAGCTATACGCCGCAGCGGGCATCCAAAAATTTCCTGAAAATTGCTCGCCTGCCGCGCTCGCCACGGCTGCGCACCAAGGGGATGTCGTAGCGCTCGCTGTTTGGAATGACATCGGGAAAATGCTCGCCACCGCTTTGATGAATTGCTGCTGGCTGCTCAACCCACAAGCCATCGTCATCGGCGGCGGTGTAGCCCGCGCGGGCGACTTATTGTTTCGCCCACTCAAGGAGCATTTGTTTGCCCAGCTCTCGGTGCCATTCACGGATGAGCTTGCCATTCTACCTGCCGCATTCGGTCACGAAGCGGGGCTCATCGGTGCGGCTGCATTGGCACGCGAGTGTAACTCCGAGCATCTCGTTTGATTTCTCCAAAAATTCGCTTAACGCTCTCTCCTCATGAATGCATCCATTCCTATTGATCGTCGCCATTTTATCAAAATCGGCACCTTGGCTGCCACGGCTACTGCTCTAACTGGCCAAGCAAGCGCCGCGCGAGTCACTCGTGCCACACTTACGGAGTTGCCATATTCGTTCGCTGCCCTCGAGCCACACATTGATGCAAAAACCATGGAAATCCATCACGGGAAGCATCACGCGGGCTACATCAAGAATCTCAACGCCGCCTTGGATACCGCTCCTGAATTGGTGCAAAAGCCCCTAGATATCCTCCTTGCAGAGCTGCCTGCCGTAGCGGATGAAGCACTCCGCACTACCCTTCGCAACAATGGCGGTGGCCACTGGAATCACGATTTCTTCTGGAAAACTCTCACTCCCGCGGCCGATTCTGGTGAGCCGTCCTCCATGCTCGCTGCTGCCATCAAGCAATCTTTCGGCTCCATGGATGATTTTAAAAAAGCATTCGGAGAAGCCGCCACCAAACGCTTCGGCTCAGGATGGGCATGGCTCAGCGTGCAAGATGGAAAACTGAAAATCACCTCGACTGCAAACCAAGACAATCCCTTTATGGTAGGTCTCGTCCCTGATGGCGATCTCGGCACACCCATCCTCGGCCTCGATGTCTGGGAGCATGCTTATTATCTCCAATATCAAAACCGCCGCGCAGACTACATCACCGCTTGGTGGAAAATTGCGAACTGGAAGGTCATTTCAGAACGTTACACCACGGCACTCGTCTAAGAGTAGCTTATCATTATGGAGCTATTTGTTATAAGATTCGCCCATCAAGCGAGTTAGGATCAATTGATGACTACCTATATCTACGAAACTATACCACAGGCTGCGGGTGAGCTGCCTGAGAGATTCGAGTTTAAGCAAGGGATGAACGATCCAAAACTCACCGCACAACCGGGCACAGGAAAACCCGTGAGACGCCTCGTCTCTGGCGGATTCACCTTGCTACGGGGCGTGCAAGAGTCTGCAGGCTCAATCACAGATCCCTCGTGGCACCGGAAAGATTGAAGCCAACTGTCAGTTCGTGATCCACACCGACCTCAAGAACCTTCTCACAAGTCTCCAGGAATGCGATGTCCGCTACCTCCTCGCAGACGGCTTCACCCATCATTCGAGCTATGTCCTCAAAATTACTAAAGACATCGATTTCTGGCTAAAACCTTCACTCGATAATGCGCGCCGCCTCATTCGCGCCCTCAAAATTTTTGGAACTCCCATGCACGGCATTCAGCCGGAGAGGTTCGCCACTCCTGAAACTCAATTCTCACTCAAATGCCGCGCCGCACAGCTCGACTTCTACACTCACATCCCGACTCTTGAGTTTGAAAAATCATGGGAGAACCGTGAAACTTTTCGTGAAGGTTCTTTGTTCGTCAGCCTCTTAGGCAAGACAGATCGTGCCAAGGCCCGGGCGAGCTTAATGCGCCCCGCAGACGATTCTGATACAGACATAGTAGAAAAAACTTGAAATTCAGGTACTCACTGGTAACACACAAAGTTGTCATGCAACCATCACACTACACAAAACTGAGTAATATCTGTTTCTTCCTCGGCTTCGCCTCCATTGCCGGATCCATTGCAATTTGGTTTCTCACGGGTGGCACAACTTCGGAGACCCAAGCGCACGCGGAGCGTTTTGGGATTTTCGTGGGACTATGGGCGCCCACGTTCCTCATTCTTTCGAATCGCCTGAGCCGCTGTGCCGATAGTAAGTCATGATGCTTACGGCTCTGTGAAAATTCAAGATGCTGCTTAGCCGCCAGCGAAGACGGGTCTGAAACCAGCTTCTGTGAGGATGCGCTTCATTTCCTCTCTCTTATCGCCTTGGATTTCGATGCAGCCGTCTTTCACAGTTCCACCCACCCCACATGTTTTCTGCATCAGCTTGGCAAGCGCTTGTTTCTCAGGTAGCCCGATTCCTACGAAGTTTTTAGCCACAGTCACTCCCTTGCCGCCGCGGTGGGCAGTCTGACGCACAATGTCCACGCGGCCCCGGTTTGTGTTTTTTTGGCCACGCTGGGAAGTTATGCCAACTTTTGCCTGCGAGACTTCAGGCCCAGCCGGCAGACCGCGCAGCCCGGCCAAGTCATCAAATGGATTGCCCGGGAGCTCTTCATTTCCGCTGGCGGCTTGATAAGTTTTATCAGGATGAGAAATATGCTGAGAAAGTTTATATGATTAGAGAGAACTGAGAAGTTATACATTGTAGTTTCTACTACAATCCAAGGATCTTATCCGTGCGCTGCTGCACTTCGAGAAACCGCTCTGCCATCTCAGGGAGCTTAATATCTTCATCATAGGTAGGGATCATCTCTTTCATCCGCGCGTGTCCCTCTGGACTTGCGAGGAGATGTGGAAAGCATTTTTTAATGACTTCCAGCACGATGTTTACCGAAACAGAGGCTCCAGGTGATGCCCCAAGAAGTGCGGAAATGGTGCGCGCTTTATCCGTGATGACCTCGGTTCCGTAGTGAACGATGCCTGCTTGGCCATCCGTCTTTTTGATCGCTTGCACACGGATCCCTGCATCGATCAATTTCCAGTCCACAGCCTGTGCCGCTGGATAAAAAACGTGTAGGACCTTGAGCCGATCTTTCATGCTCTGCGTGCCTTGTTGGATGAGGTAGCGCACCAGATCGAGATTGTGGATTCCGATGTTGACCAACGTGGCAAGATTGTCAGGGCGGACAGAAAAAGGAAGATCCGTGATGCTGCCTTTTTTGTGCAAAAACTTCGTCGTCCAAGCGGCAAAGGGGCCGAAGAGCAAAGTCTTTTTTCCATCCAGAATTCGCGTATCCAGATGCGGGACGGCCATCGTAGGAGCCGCGTCCAGCGCTTGGCCATAAACCTTTGCTTGATGCTTCGCGACGATCTCTGGGTTGTCACAAACCAGCCATTGCCCGCCGATGGGGAAGCCACCGAGGCCCTTGGCCTCAGGGATTCCTGCTTTTTGCAGTAGGGTGAGGCTGCCTCCACCGGCACCTACGAAGACGAACTTTGCGCGGTTGACGCGGATTTCGCCAGTAGCTGCGTCTTTAGCGCGGACTTCCCACCCGCTGCTGATTTTTTTCAGGCCGATGACACGATGGCCCGAGGCGATGCCACAGCCCTCCTGCCGGCCAAGCCAACTCAGGAGTTGACGTGAAATTGCACCGAAGTTCACATCGGTCCCGTTGTCCATTTTAGTAGCGGCGATGGGTATTTCGCCACGGCCTTCCAGCAGCAGAGGTGCCCATCTGGCGATAGTCGCGCGGTCCGTAGAGAACTCCATTTCCCGGAAAAAATGGTGTGCGGACATCGCTAGATGGCGTGCCCTGAGAAAGTCCACCTGCTCGCTCCCATGCACGAAGCTCAGGTGCGGCACCGGATTGATAAATTCCTTCGGTTTCTCCGCCATCCCATTCGCCACGGCATAACTCCAGAATTGCTTTGAGTGCTCAAAGTGTTCAAAGATCTCGATCACCTTTGCAGGATTTACCGAACCATCAGCCTCACGTTTCGGCGTGTAGCTCAGCTCGCAAATCCCTGCGTGGCCAGTGCCCGCATTGTTCCAGCCGTCCGAGCTTTCCTGTGCGAGGCGCTCAGTCACCTCGTAAAGTTGAATGGAAAGTTCAGGGTCTAGGCGTTTCAAAATTGCTCCAAGGTTGGAGGACATGATTCCGCTTCCTATGAGGATAACATCGGGATTTTCAATGTGAGAATTCGTGGGCATTGATTGATTTTCGGATAGCGGGAAATTGTGATTACTTGCAACCAGACGTGCAGATTGTGGGGGAACCCGCGAGTGTTGCAAGCCTCTCCTCCTTTGCTCGGCAGGCCTAGGAATAAATCAAGTGCGCATTCAAAAACGGCGGGCTTTTCCAGCCTAAACGAGCTGCTGTTGAAACTGGTGGGTGTAAAGTGCGTGGTAATGCCTTTTCAATGCCAGTAATTCCTGATGGGTGCCGCTCTCTAAAATGTGGCCTTTTTCAATCACTAGGATTTTATTGGCCGCCCGGATGGTGGATAGTCGGTGAGCGATTACGAAGCTGATTCGCCCTTCAAACATCGCCGTTAAGCCTTGCTGAATGATCTGCTCTGTTTCGGTATCAATGGAGGAAGTGGCCTCGTCCATGATGAATATCTGGGGTTCGGCAAGCAGTGCACGGGCAAATGATATAAGCTGTTTTTGGCCAGTGGAAAGACGGCTTCCTCCTTCTCCCACATCAGTCTCATAACCCATTTCCATGGCACAAATGAATCCATCGGCATTCACGCTGCGTGCGGCAGCTTCTATTTCCGCGTCCGTTGCCTCCAGCCTCCCATAGCGGATGTTCTCACGAATCGTTCCACTGAAAAGATGCGGCCCTTGCAGCACGATTCCGAGATTCGATTGATACCACGCGAGGCTACGTTCGCGCAGATCCTCGCCGTTGACGAGGATTTTGCCACCCGTTGGTTCGTAAAAACGTGCGGCTAGATTCACAATGGTGCTCTTACCGCCACCGCTAGTTCCTACTAGGGCTATGGTATCACCCGAGTTGATACATAGATTAAAATCTATTAATACTGGCTCACCATCCGAGTAGGAGAAATCCACATGGCGAAACTCGATGGAATGGATCTGATGAGAGCCACCATCCAATGCGCTGCCGCTGGAGAAAGGCTGCTGACTATACTTTTCTATGTTAGACTTTACCCGCTCATTGTCACTGATGGCGGGGAATGCATCTAATAAACTTAGCACACGCTCGCCCGCCGCCTGCGCTCCTTGCATTTGCACGAGGATTTGTGCGATCTGATTGACGGGATTGAAAAACTGCCCGGCATAGAAGATGAATGCCACCAGTGTGCCGATGGTGAGCTGCCCATCCATCACTTCGATCCCGCCGCGCCACAGTGCGATGCCTGCGGCGATGCTGCCGAGAGTCAGGACGACCGGTAAGTAAACTGCGGATTGCAGCGCATTCTGAAGGGAGGTGCCATACATTTGTGTGGATAGACTTCGGAATTCGCGAAGGTTCTCCTCCTCGCGGACGAGGGTTTTTGTGGTGCGCAGTCCTTGCAGAGCTTCGGCAAAGGAGGCGGTGATCATCGAGTTATACTTCCGGGTATCACGTGCACTGAGTAATAGTTTCTTCTGGAAGACCGCACTAACAAAGATTAATGGAGGAATCACCGATAGCACCAATAAACCCAGCACGGGATGTAGCACAATGAGCACCACTGAAATCATTAAAACAAGGCATATTGCCCAAACTAGATCCAGGCTACCCCAGCCGATGATGCGGGCTAGCTTATCACAATCTGAAGTCAGACGCGAGATGAGCCACCCAGAAGGGCGATGATCGAAATAGGCAAATTCTAACTCTTGGATGCGCTTGAAACATTCCTTGCGGATGTCGTGGCTCATGTGGCTAGCGAGGCCGCCAGCCGAGTTGATAAATACCCATACCCCACCTGCTAGGGCGATGGTGAGGAAACTATAAGTCGCGATGTGCGGCCACATATTGAGCGTGCCACCTGTAGTTGTTACTACGCTGTCCACCGTCCAACGGGTGACTAAGGCGAAGCTGGCATCCACCATTGCAATGGCCACCGCAGAGATGGATAGCGGCACCAGCAAGCGCTTGTGGGGCAGCGCGTGGCGGAAGACACGTGCCCACAAGCGGAGATCAAGCGTCTCGCTGAAAGTATCATCCGGTGGCTCTTCTCTCATGATGTTATTGGCTCTAACATCTCATTCTCTAGCGCGTTTTGAATTGTCCACAAGCGGCGGTAGAGGCCATCTTGAGAGACAAGTTTTTGGTGAGTGCCGTGTTGGATGATGCGACCATTCTCCAGCACGATGATCTTATCCGCGTGGGCCAAGGTGGATAGGCGATGGGCGATGACGAGAGTCGTGCGCTGGCGATGGCGGCGGCAAAGTGCTGCCAGAATCATAGCTTCCGTTTCTGCATCCACCGCGCTGAGGGCATCGTCTAACAAAAGAATGGGAGTATCTTGCAAGAGCGCACGGGCCAATGCCACGCGTTGGCGCTGGCCACCTGATAGAGTCACGCCGCGCTCACCCACGTATGTCGCGTAGCCAGCAGGAAATCCGGTGATCGTCTCATGAATGTGGGCCATTTGCGCAGCGGAGTCGATTTCATGGCTTGCTGCGGAGTGGCGGCCAAGACGGATGTTTTCACCTATCGTTTTGGAAAAAAGGAATGGCTCTTGCATCACCACGCTGAACTGAGAGCGCACCCACTGCCGATCAAGATTTGATAGCTCGTGGCCATCCAGACGGATGGACCCAGTATCATAATCATACAGCCGCAGTAATAAGTGCATCAGTGTCGATTTTCCAGAACCAGAATGCCCAAGGATGGCGAGAGTCTCCCCAGGCTCGACGGTGAATGAAATGCCATTGAGCGCAGCACTATCCACGCCATGGCTGAAGGTGAGATCTGTGACTTCGATTTTCCCCGCAGCGGGCGAGTGTGGTTCTGCCGGAGAGCTAGGAGCGCTTTCTTCTGCCTCTGATAAAATTTCCCGCATCCGTGTCAGGGCGACATCGGATTTCCCCAAGTCAGTAAGTGTCCGCCCCATCTGCCTCACAGGCCATAGCAGCATGTTGAGAAACATGATAAATGCAAATAAGGTCCCTACCGTGAGGGTGCCTTGGGAGATATACCATGCTCCCGTGAAAAGTACAATACCTTGCTGAGCCAATACGAATAGATCTGAGGTGGACCAATACCATGACATGAGGTGCAGAAGTTTTAAACTGCGATCCCGGTATTGTTGATTAGGCTCTGCAAATTTTGTGATCTCGAACTCTTGCCGGGCAAATGCACGCACCACGCGTAGCCCACTAAGATTTTCCTGCACCACTCGCGTGACTTCGCCCTCGGACTCTGCCACCTCTTTGAAATAATGTTTTACCTTACCTCCATAAGAATAGCCGAAAAGTATAATTGGGCCGATGAGGATCAATGATACCATGGCCATCCGCCCATCTAGCAGAATCATAATAGGCAGCGCAGTGAGTAGGAGTAGTACCGAGTTACTCACTTCCACCACTTGGGTGGCTAGAGCCATGCGCAGTGTTTCCACGTCTGAGGTGCAGCGTTGGATTAAATCACCTGTTTCCGCCCGATCGTGGTATTTTGCAGGTAGTTTCTGGAGGTGATCATAAAGCCGATCTTTCAAACGGCGGGCGACTCCATCTGAGGCTTGAGCAGCCAGCCTTCCTTTTAGAAAACTAAAGCCGCCCGCGAGGATCGTCAGGGAAACCATCAGCAGCGCAGGCAGCCACAAGCGCTCTTTCACGAAACTGGCGCCGCCCATCAGATGGATGAGCCATGATGTGAGCCGTCCTTCACTTGGCTGCGCTGGCAGTGCGAAGTCGATAGTCGCGCTCGCGATGAGTGGCGTGATGTAGTTGAGCGAAGTAAGGATAAATAAGCAGCCAATGGCCCATCCATATCTGCTGCGAAAGCCCAGCGATAGCTGCCACAGCAGCGCAAGTGGGGAAGTGTGAGGAGTGATGGATTTGCTTGATGCCATGCGAGTGAGCGATGGATGGAATTCCGATACGGGTGGGGAGACTCCCGCCTCAGGGTTTGAAATCAAGAGCGAAATAACCATACAGTTCCCATCCCACTTCACTGGGTTGCCATTTACTCCCATGCATTTAGTCTTACCCCCGATGGCCGATCTTTTTTCCACACCAGCCCCGCTTTGCAACAAACCGCTCCCCTTCGAGCCACTGGCGGCGAGGATGCGCCCGCGCACGCTCGATGAGGTAGCGGGGCAGCAGCACATCCTCGCAAAAGGCAAACTACTGCGGCGCGCCATCGAGTCAGATCGCTTCACCTCATTGATTTTTTATGGGCCGCCAGGCACGGGTAAGACCAGCCTCGCGAGTGTCATCGCACGCACCACTGGCTCGCGCTTCGAGGCGCTCAATGGCGTGGATTCAAACGTCGCTGAGATACGTGCGAAAATCGATCAAGCCCGCACTTGGCGCGAGCTACGTGGGGAAACGACGATTCTATTCATTGATGAAATCCACCGCTTCAATAAAGCACAGCAGGATGTGCTTTTGCCCCACATCGAGCGTGGCATCGTGCGCTTCATCGGCGCGACGACCCATAATCCATACTTCCATGTGAATTCACCGCTCGTCTCGCGATCACAAATTTTCCAACTTGAAGCAGTGCCCGTAGAGGATGTTGTAAGAATGTTAGAAAATGCCATAGCCGATCCCGAGCGTGGGCTGGGGGAGTATCATATAGTTGCTGAGCCCAAGGCGCTCCATCACCTAGCGGAGAAATGCGATGGGGATGTGAGGAAAGCCCTTACCGCCCTGGAGCTTGCGGGCCTCACCACTCAGGCAGATGCTAGCGGAGTGGTGCATCTCACATTAGAAGTGGCGGAGGAATCCATCCAGCGTAAAGCCGTGGTCTATGATATGGATGGAGATGCCCATTATGATACTGCATCTGCATTTATTAAATCCATCCGCGGTTCAGATCCAGACGCGGCTCTCTACTGGTTGGCAAAAATGATCCATGCAGGCGAAGACCCACGCTTCATTTCCCGGCGGCTTGTGATTTCCGCATCTGAAGATATAGGTCTGGCGGATTCTAGTGCATTGCGAGTGGCCCTAGATGCGCATGCCGCACTTGAATTCGTAGGGATGCCTGAGGGCAGAATCCCTCTCGCGCACGCCACCGTCTATCTCGCTACCGCCCCAAAATCAAACACTGCTTACGCAGCACTTGGCCGGGCGATGGCAGATGTGGAAAATGGTCGCACCCTAGCAGTGCCACCCCACCTACGCACCGGAACCCGCAAGAAACTAGCAGCCGCCTCTGGCAAGTCAGAAGATGCAATGAGATATCTCTACTCTCACGACTATGAATGCGCATATATCCCGCAAGCATACCTCACCGAAGGCCGCACATACTACCACCCCAGCGAGCAAGGCCTAGAAAAACGCATCAAGGAACGCCTCATGCATTGGCGAGAAATGCAAAAACCCCAATAACTTCCCATCACCTCCCAAAAGACATTGGGCCATTATGTTTCCCCAAAGTCCCAAGATTACTTCTCATTCCACCACCCCTAAGACAGTAAGAAGAAACGAGATGCACAGCCATCAGTAGTTGACCTTGAAACGATAGCAGTTTATTCACCAAATTAAGCACCGCGGGCGTTCTTGTTTCATAGTGCTCCAGTTGACGAAGGACGGACTGTTTGATTATTTCCACAGCCAGTGGTATTCCTCGCTCCCAGCTTTACAAAGCAAGAGCCGTTCTTTGTAAACAATGGCTCTTCCTTTACAAAGAAAGAGCCGTCCTTTGTAAAAGAAGGCTTTTCCTTCACAAAGAAAGAGCCGTCCCTTGTAAAGGAAGACCTTTTCTTTACGAATAAAAAGCCTTCCCTTGTAAACAAAGGCTCTTCCTTTACAAAGAAAGAATCTTCCTTTGTGAACAAAGGCCCTTCCTTTACAAAGCAAGAGCCGTTCTTTGTAAACGAAGGCCCTTCCTTTACGAAGCAAGAGCCGTCCCTTGTAGACGAAGGCTCTTCCTTTATAAAGAAAGAGACGTCCCTTGTAAACAAAAGCTCTTTCTTTACAAACAGAGGGCCGTCTCTTGTAAAGAAAATCGCTTTGTTCGGCTTTTATATCTCGCTATTCTCAACTTGAAGTAACCCGCCTAGAAGGTTTAAGCAGCATGATATGCATCACTTCCAGTGGGTCATACGGGCACGATTTGCCTCAGTAGCCAAAGTTTTTACGGCTAAAAGCAAAGTATTTTGGGTCACCGCAATCACGTAGGTTGACGTAAACATGGCCTTTATTGACTAAAATGCCTTAAATCAGAACGCGGTTTTAATAACACTGATTCATGCCGAATAGCACAACTGATACATTTTGAGTGAGTTATCGATTTGAAATCGATGCAAGCAAAATTATGAAGCTCATTCCGGCACTGATAATAAACATATTGAGCAATTCTAAGAATTATGTTATTCGATTTTTCACGGTCAAAGTCTCCTCAGAAGAGATGGGTAGCCGCCAATGAATAGGAAAATACAAAATACACGAACTGTTAAAATACAATGAAAGCACAAATAATTAGAGTATCACTGGGTTTCGGCAATGGCATGCCGGATGACACACTTATCACCTTCTCACGCAGCGTGCATACGCAGCTATACGTAGCAGGTGGTTTCACAGGCATACCCGTCACTGCTGCCGTCTTGGGAGCAGCGGTAGATGCCTTTGCCGATGCTAAAGCTGCGCAAGTGAATGGCGGGAAAGCCGCCACCGCAGAAAAGAATAACCGCCGTGATGCCCTCGTGGCACTGCTCAAGCAGCTTGCATTCTACGTGCAAATAGCAAGTGAGAATGACTTAGCTATGGTGCTCTCCAGCGGCTTCCAAGCGGTGAGTAATAATCGAACCCAAGTGCAGCTTACCAAGCCATCGGTGCTCCGTGTCGTCCCCGGGATGACGGGTGAAGCACTGGTGACCATCAGCACAGAGCAAGCCGCGCGTGGCTGTGAAGTGCGTGTAGCAGAAGTAGATGCCAGCGGTGCGCCTGGCCCCTTCCGCCCGGTGATCGCAAGCACCAGCTCGCGCAATATCCCTGTTTTTGAACTCGTTCCCGGCAGGTTATATGCCTACCAAGGCCGCAGCTTTGGCGGAGCCACCACCTTCTCAGACTGGAGCGATCTACTCGTCCAACGCGCCGCCTAAATTACCCACCTATCAAAGCGCGGCAAGGCCTCTAAAAGAGCGTCTTGCCGCGTTTTTATTTAAGTCGATCTAGGATTGAGAAGCAATTATATGCAATTAACTATGCAAACGAAAAGTTCACACTGAAATAGCTTCCCATCCCGCGAGAAAACGGTAAATCTCGTCAGATGTTAATTCGACTTCTTTCATTGTCGCTTCAAACCATCTCCCATTGAGGTTAACTCCGTTTTTATGAAAATTCCCAAAATTGATGCTTGCTTAAGCGGCTTGGCATTGAGTCTCTCTAATCATGGTGATAAAGCGAGATTAAGCAATGTTGTCAGGATATGCTTGTAGTATTAATTACTCGCAGCTTTGGTTAGGGCTTCTTGTTAAAAAAAGCCTCATGACATCTTCAACTCTCCACTTCCGATTGCGATAGCTGCTTGATCAGCGCTTCAAATTCTACCCGATTTTATGAAAACTCCTTAAATATCTCGTGCTGAAACCCTTAGGATGGTGCTGCGATTGCTAATGTATATGGTTTGGCTGATGCCGACCGCATGGGCGCAAACTGTCGCCACTCCCACTTTTCTACCTGTTTCTGGCACTTCTCTGACCAAATTCAACGTGGTCGTCACCTGCGCCACTGCTGGAGTGACGATCTACTACACCGTGTCCGGCGCGGACCCTACTGCCTTCGATCCATCCGTAGTTTCTGGCGGCACCGTGACGGTTGCCCAGAACATGACCCTCAAAGCCAAGGCCTTCAGCGGAGCAATTTCCAGCACCACCGCTTCCACCACCTTTGATCTCACGGGGGATATCAGCGCAGGTTCGCAGTTCGCGCTGGCGATGGTCACCAACGGCCAAGTCTATGGCTGGGGAAATCAAGACTTCGGGCGCCTATCGAACATCTCCACCGCCACCACCAATGTCCTGGCTCCCGCAGTGGCCAAGTATTCCTCCGCTTTAAACATCGCCAACGCCTCGCGGATCGCCGCCGGAGCGAAACACTCGATCATGCTCGATAGCACTGGCAGCGTCTGGGGCTTTGGTGACAACACCCTTGGCGAGGCCGGCAAGACCACTCCCGATGAGTTGCTCTACGCTGCCAAGGTCACCAGCAATTCCGGCGGCACCACCTTTCTCACCACCTGCACCAAGATCGCCGCTGGGTTGGACTTTTCCGCAGCACTCGAAACCGGTGGATTCGTCGATACTTGGGGAAATCAACTCTCCGGTCGTCTCGGAAATGGAGCCACCGCAGCGGGTAGCCGCAAATTCTCCGGGCGGGTGAAAACTTCATCCACTGTCGACCTCAGCGGCATTCGCGATATCGCCCTCGGCAAGGATTTCGCCTTGGCACGTGAGGCATGTGCCTTGGAAACCGCAGGTGCTCTAGGGACTGTCTGGGTCTGGGGGAACAACGCTGCCGGGAACCTCGCCCTTGGCAGCACCACCGCGCAATCCTACGCCATCCGAGCCAAGCTGAATTCCGGTGCCACCGCCTACCTCACCGATGCCTGGGACATGGACGCGGGTGATGATTTCGCCGCCGTCGTCCGCTGGAAAACCGGCGATGCCACCCTGCAAGGCTCCGTCTGGACCTTCGGAAACCGCGTGGGCAGCCGCCTCGGCGACAATGGCGTCATCACCGGCACTGCCACCTACCCGGTCCAAGTGCAAAAACTGGTCGGAACCATTTACAGCCAATTGACCGGCATCACCCAGATTTCCTGCGGCCCCGGCCACACCCTCGCCTTGGACAATCTCGGGAACGTTTGGGCTTGGGGCAGCAACACCACTGGCGCCCTCGGTGACAATACGGTCATCGAAAAAAAATACGCCGTGAAAGTCCGCAATCCCGCCAACACCGCAGATCTCAGCAACATCGCCCGCGTTTCCGCCGGTGGCATCAATGGCTCACCCGCGTTTAGCACCGCTGTCGCCAAAGACGGCACCCTCTACGTCTGGGGCAGCAATGCCAACGGTTTGCTCGCCAATGGCACCACCTCCACCACTGTTTTCGCCAAGCTCCCTGTCGCCATCTCCCAGTTGAAAACCATCCCCGGGTTCCCCACCATCACCCTCGCCTCATCCGTCACCACCGCCCTCGCACCCGGGGCTGCCACCCTCACCGCCACCGTCGCAGATCCCCAAGGCGCCGCAAATATCCAGAAAACCGAGTTCTTCCTCCAAGGCACCCTCAATACCACCAAGACCGCCGCCCCTTGGAGCGTCGCGCTCTCCGCCCTTACAGCAGGCAGCTATCACAGCTACGCCAAGATCACCGACCTCGATGGGAATGTAAGCACCTCATTGCCAACCACATTTACCATCAATTTCAATTCAGACACCGATGCAGATGGCCTGCTTGACACTTGGGAAACGACCAATTTCGGCAACCTCGCCCAGACCGCTGCCGGCGATCCCGATGGCGACGGTCTGAGCAACCTCACCGAGTTCACGAACAGCACCAATCCCCAAGACCTCTACAATGGACTCGTTCCTACCCTCGCCGTGGCCAGCGGTAACAACCAGACCATCGGCCTGAACGCCGTATCCCCGCAAGCCCTCGTCTTCACGGTTAAAAACGCTTCCGGTGTCGCCCTCTCTAACGCCCCTGTATCGCTAACAATCTCCGCCCCTGCGACAAACAGAGGCACGCTCGGTCTCACTGCCACCGGAGCGTTCACCCTCACGACCCTTTCCCTTACCTCGAATGCCTCCGGTCAGGTCAGCGCTTTTTACAAGTCACCCACCACCGCCATTGGGGCTGTCACCTTCACCCTTTTGCTCCGGAACACCAGCGTCGTCGCCACCACCACCGCTACCGCCCAGGTCGCCAACCCGGATTCGGACGATGATGGTTTGTTAGATTCCTGGGAAACCACCAACTTCGGCAACCTCGCCCAAACCGCCATCGGTGATCCTGATAACGACAAGGTCACAAACGCCAATGAATACACCACCGGCACGAACCCGAATTCCAACGCAGACGCGAACGCGGATGCCATCCCGGACGATTGGGTGATCTGGCGTCTCTCCCAAGCAGGCGGAGTCCCCGCATCCACGCTACCTGCCACGGGAGATCCCGATCGAGACGAACTCACCACCCTCGTCGAATTTCAAAATAACACCCACCCACGCTTGCTAGACACCGACTCGGACACCCAAAGCGATTGGCAAGAACTCGCCCAAGGCACCAATCCAAATGATATTAACTCCCTTGTGCCGCCTCTCGCAGTTTCAGCCCACCGAGGAACCTCCAACCTGCGGCTCACTCAGAGCCTCCCTAATATCACTCCTGCAAATTCCTACAGCCTCATCCTGAGTGGCAATATTCCACCCGTTACGCCCTATGAGCTAAACTCCTCAAACATCGCCGGGGGCCCCGCTTACGAGTGGATCGAAATTAAAACCACCGGCGAGCACCTCACCACCTTCGAGAACGATGCAACTGTGCTGGTCCAGCGGGCGATCGGGTTCCAATTCCCATTTTATGGGACGAACCACAGCAGTATCTATATCTCAGGCCAAGGATTCGCCTCACTCACAGATTCTGGGGAATGGTCTCCCGGAGAGCCTATGGAATTCAGGGCTCCGCTACCCAATGTGAACGGCCACCGCCCGCTGATTTCCCCCTATCAGCAATATATGGAGCCAGATGTGCAGGGGGATGTCTATTTCAAGGCGTTTCCCGGTTACACCGTGATCCAGTGGGAGCAGGTGAAGCTCTATGGTTACGATAGCCGCCCGACGTTCCAAGCGGTGATCTATG
>JAYULG010000061.1:0-18490 GCA_043763755.1 Akkermansiaceae bacterium
TCTTTCAGCTCAGTGAGAATGGCGCTGACACAAGATTTGTGGCGGGTGTCAATCGTCTCTGCCCAGCCATCGTATTTCACATCGAGTTTTTCCCAAAGATCAGAGAATTTACGAGTGGTGGTTTTGACGTATTCCTCCGGAGATACACCTGCTTTTTCTGCCGTCTGCTGGACTTTCTGGCCATGCTGGTCCACGCCGGTGAGGAAGTATGCGTCTTCACCGCGCAATCGGCGGTAGCGGATGATCACATCCCCGAGGACTTTTTCATACGTATGGCCAAAATGCGGAGAGCCATTGGTGTAGTCGATAGCAGTGGTAAGAAAAAACATAGAAACGGTGGCGAATGCTCGCGCTAGGCGGGAGGAAAACACAGGGATTCACTCGCGGCAAGAACTAGGCGCTGGCTGGCAGTTTTGAGATTTGACGGTGGCTGTGAGTTTTGTTTGGCTCACCCGTCATCCACTATGATTCGCGAAATTGTTCAATATGGGCATCCTGTCCTCCGTATGCGTTGCCGCCCTGTCACGAAGGTGGACGATGCGCTTATCGCACTCGTGGCAGATCTGCTAGAAACTATGGTAGATGCAAATGGAGTGGGTCTTGCCGCACCACAGGTGGGAGAGGATTTGCGGCTGGCGGTAATCGATGTTTCTTATGATCCCAAGTGCATTTCATTCCTAAAAGTCAACGGTGAGGATACGGATGTGGAGTCCATCATGCCGCTCATTTTCATCAACCCAGAGCTTAGCTTCGGACAAGAAAAGGAATTCGGGATGGAGGGCTGCCTGAGCATCCAAGGAGTGCGCGCAGAAGTGAGAAGACCATTGGCGGTGAAAGCGACCTTGCCCCAACTGGACGGCTCGGTGCTGGTGATCGAGACCGACGGGCTTTTGGCGCGAGCCTTGCAGCACGAGATCGACCACCTCAACGGTGTGTTGTTTGTAGATCGGCTGCCCGCCGTTGCGAAGATATCAATGAAAAATCGCCTCAAGCGACTGCTCGACGAGCAGACACAAACGTAAAAAACTTTTAGCAATGCTCGACTTTCCTTACCTACTGATATTTAATCTTTCCGTTGGAACGAAATAAGCCAAATCAATCAACCAGAAATAGTCATGAGCAACACTCGAGGAATTTTCGAAAGTTTTCCAAACCAATCATCCACCCCTAGCGGCTCGCCGTTCACGTTGGCGCCGGATCAAGTTGCAGAGGTGGCTACTCCGTTTAGTCCATTCACGGCGGTTGCGAAGCAAGAATCTCCTTTCACGGTGATCGAGGATGCGAGTGACCCGCACCAAGTAGAGCCCGGAAAGCCAGCGAAGGTTCCTGAGCGGCGTAGAATGGATAATCCATTTCAAGTGGCTGATCCGTCCGAAGGATTCGGTTATGAAGCGCCCACGAGGGCATTTGGCTCCGGGAGTTCCCCCTTTGAGTCAGTCGCACAACCCGTAGCAGTAGCACCTGCGAGTTCACCATTTTCACCTGCAGTTTCTCCATTCTCCACACCCGCACAGGCTCCAAGTTCGCCTTTTGCAGTGGCCACGCCCGCTGGACCTTCCCCTACCACCCAAGCCGCACTCGCGGCGTTTAGCAACTGGCAGGAACCTGCAACATTTGCATCGGCAGCCCAGCCAGCCTCACCGGAAGTTGTAAATCCAGCCCCACCTTACATTCCACCGGCATTCAGTCAGCCAGCCGCGCCTCAACAAGCCGCATTGCCTGATGACACCTATTCAGATTCCTCCTCGATTCGGCAGCTCGAGCTCCGCGCAATTTTCGGTGTGGATCGTGAAATGACGCCTGACGAAATTCTACAACGCTCGCGTGCCTTGCCAGGAATGAAAAACATTTCCCGCGTGGCCGCTAGCGATATGGGGACAATTGAGGCGATGAAGATGCTACTGCCAAATCTCGGCTTCGGCAGCGGTGGTCTGAAGCTCTATGCAGGCTCGGTCCCGCTTGAGTTCATCCGAGAAGGATCAGTCATGCTAGCCGTGCAAACCGATGGCGGATTTGCTCCCGGCGTGCGCGAAACATTGATGATCGTGGCACGCGAACTAGGCCGAGGCGGACGATAAAAATTGGCCACCGCTTCCTCCTAACGGTGAACCGGGGCTTTCTCTTCTGTTTTACGATTGAGAAGTTCTAATGCGAGGCCGGAGGGAATTTTTTCGGCCCACTCGTCTTGTGTCTTTTGTGGTTGGGCGAGAATGAAATCCGCCATGGCGAGCACTGCATCTTCGCGCAACGATTTATCAGTGAGACCGTTCACCCACGCGATAGCAGCCGGCCTGTCCATTTCCGCCCACTGCGCGATGGTTTGCTGGATGCCGGCTGTCCTTGCTGCGCTGGGCTCAAACGATTGCACCCACGCAGCAGCTTCTGCGGGGTTTTTTGTTGCCCAGCGTTGAATGATCTGGACGACAGCAACATCGAACGGCCTCCCCACCATCGCAGATTCAGAAATCAAATGGGCAGCGCGGGACGGATCCGTCGCAGCGATCACAAGCGAGACTCTTCCCAGTGCGATGGAAATTTCCTCGGGGCTTTTTAAATTCTGTGCCCAGAGGATTGAGTGCTCAATGTCTTGCTCGGCGAAGCGCATTGCAAAGTGCTCGATCAGGCTTTTTCGCTCAGGACTATCCACCGTCAAGTGATCCATCGTCTCAAGCGCGAGATTGAGATTTTCCTCGGCATAATCCCATGCCAACGAAGCGATGGCCCTCTCACGTTCCTCAAGAGACGCGATTTTTTCAAGGGCTTTGAGACTTTCTTGCAAGCGTTGCTCACTCAAAACGGGCTTTGCTTCCTCCGTTCGCGGGAGTTTTGTAATGGCAGGTGGTGATTTTTTTTGATCCACCTTGGCATCATCTTCTGCGGACACAGATTCCCTATCACAAGAGGTGATCAGCAATGCCAAGCAAAAGATTCCAAAGCGGATCGGCATCATCAGTTCGGTCAAAGTGTGATGCCTTGCTTACCGAGAAACGGAATCAGTTCATCGACGCCGAAGTCGGCAAGCACCTCACCATGCCAGTCCATCGTTGGCGCCTTGGATTGGCCGGATAAATCGATCATCTTTTGCAATGCCTCACGGTTTCCTGAAACGACCACGGTGCTCACCGCAATCTTTTTTTGTGTGAGGAATGCTACAACTTCATCGCACCATGGGCAGCCGGGTTTGATATATAAAATCGGGAGATTGGACATATCTTGAGAATAGAGATCTCTCTCCGCGCGGCAAGGCTATGATTCTTGTGGACCATATAAAAGTCATGCGTCTACGATGGAGGCGCGCCATAAGTGGCGGCTCAAAAAGAGCGATAAACTCTGTGTAGAAATGAAATTCCCCTGCCCTATTTGCCAAAGTATCCACCCCGCGCCGAAGTCTGCTTTGAGTTCGCGAGTGACCTGTGTTGCATGTGCTCACCGATTTTATCTAGCAGAAATCCGCCACAAAGATCCTTGCTTCGTGATCTATGATTTAGAAACCACTGGGCTTGATCCTCAATACGATGAGTTCATTCAAATAGCCGCGATGCGTTTCACCGCTGGCTGTCTTGTTCCCTCCGAGACGTTTGCGCGCTTTGCGAAGCCACGGCGGCGGATTTCATCTTTTATCGAGAGCTACACGGGGGTTGGAAATCGTCACGTGGCAAATGCAGATCGCCCGGAGGAAGTGCTGCTAGAGTTCGCAAAATGGGCGGGAGACTGCACTTTGATCGCCCACAATGGATTGCGTTTTGATAGCAAATTTCTCGCTGCCACCTGTCAAAGGCATGCCCTGCAAACGCGAAACATTCACTGCATTGACTCGATCCACATGTCTAAAATGCTCTTTGGAAAAGTTCGCGGTACGGGCCATTCTCTAGATCATCTTGTGTCTCGCCTGCGGATCGATGCACGCCACATCCGCCGCCACGATGCGCGAGGAGACGTAGAAATCCTTGGGCTGGCCGTAGCAAGAATGTGGCAGCAACTCGAGCTAGACCACGCCTTCAATGGTGTCCAACGCAGCCAAACGCTGATGCCTTTGTGATGCGCAAATGGTTTTGAAGGAGTCTATAGGAAACATCAAGCAGCGTCCTCGTCAGCACGTTTGCGGCGGATGATTGGCTGCTTTTCTCCTAACACCACTTGGCGATTGATGGTGACGGTATCGATGTCTTCGCGGGATGGAATTTCAAACATGATCTCAAGCATCATCTTCTCAAAAATCGAGCGTAGCGCACGTGCACCCGTGCCGCGGCGGACGGCTTCCTCCGCCAGCGCCCGCAATGCATCGCGATTGACGCGTAGTTTCACGCCGTTCATCGCAAGCTGCTTACCGTATTGTTTGACCAGTGCGTTCTTGGGATCGGTGAGAATGGACATGAGCTCATCTTCAGTGAGCTTACGCAGTGAGGAAATGACTGGGATCCGACCAATGAACTCCGGGATGAGTCCGAAGTGCAGCAGATCTTCAGGTTGGACTTTTTCGAGGACATTAACGCCCGGATCATCAAAATTCTGCGCAGCCGAATCCGAGTGAAATCCAAGGGTGTTGCTTCCAAGGCGGCGTTTCACCATATCTTCGAGACCTACAAAGGCCCCGCCCACGATGAAAAGAATTTTCTCCGTGTTGACTTGAATGTATTCCTGCTGGGGGTGCTTGCGCCCGCCTTGAGGCGGAACATTGCAAATCGTGCCTTCCAGGATTTTGAGCAATGCCTGTTGCACACCTTCACCAGATACATCCCGAGTGATGGAGACATTTTCTGTCTTGCGCCCGATCTTGTCGATTTCATCGACGTAAATGATCCCGCGCTCTGCCTTGGAGACATCGAACTCTGCGGCTTGTAGCAAGCGCAGGATGATATTTTCCACATCTTCTCCTACATAGCCCGCTTCGGTGAGAGTCGTGGCATCTACAATGCAAAACGGCACATCAAGCACGCGGGCAAGTGTACGGGCGAGCAAAGTTTTACCAGAACCAGTAGGGCCTAACAACATGATGTTAGATTTTTCAATCTCTACATCTTTGAACTCATCTCCCACTTTGGCCTGATCTTGGCGGAGACGTTGGTAGTGATTGTAAACGGCGACTGAGAGCACCTTCTTGGCGTTCTCTTGGCCGATTACGTGCTCATTGAGTTTTGCAAGAATCGCTGCTGGCGCTGGAATCTTAAAGCCAGCCTTTTCAGCTACCGTTTTGCCCTTTGCGGTTGGGGTGACGAGTTCTTTTTCGAGAATATTCGCGCACACATCGACGCATTCATTGCAGATATACACACCGGGTCCGGCGATGAGCTTTTTCACCTCAGAGTGGCTCTTTCCGCAAAAAGAACACATCGTTAGATTGGATGCACGGGCCATGTTAGAAAAAGTGTGGGGTAAATTACGAGCCTACGGGTGATTAAAACTAATCTACTTTGGGTGGCTCAATGGCTGCGACGATGGCATCAGGAAGCTGTTTACGGCTTTCTAAAACTTTATCAACTAGCCCATAGGCAACGGCTACCTCGGCTGGCATGTAGTTGTCACGATCTGAGTCTTGCTCGACTTCCTCAATCGTCTTTCCAGTGTGGTGTGCGAGAATGCCATTCAGGCGCTTTTTCAGATTGAACATGAAGCCGATGGTGCGCTCTACGTCCGAGGCTGTCCCTTGGGCACCACCGGATACTTGGTGGATCATGACGTGAGAATTTGGTAAACAGAACCGCTTCCCCTTGGTGCCAGCAGTGAGCAACACAGAACCCATGGAAGCACAAATTCCGATGCAGTAGGTGTTCACATCACATGTGAGGAACTGCATGGTATCATAGATGGCGAGGCCTGCCGTAACGGAGCCGCCTGGTGAGTTAATATAAATGTGGATATCCTTTTTGGGATCTTGCATTTGTAAGAACAAGAGCTGTGCGATCACCGAATTTGCAACAAAGTCATCAATGCCTGTGCCGATGAAAATGATGCGGTCCTTGAGCAGACGCGAGTAGATATCAAAGGACCGTTCACCACGCCCGTCCTGCTCGACGACCATTGGGACATAGTAAGAATTACGCGGGGAGGGAGAACTCATGTTTGGTTGTTGAAAATTAATCATCTAAGGTCGCTTCGCTTATCTCGGTGATAATCGCTTGCTCCACTAAGAAGTCAATGGTCTTACCGACGGCCATCGAGCTGCGGATGTTTGGAATGCGGCCAGCGCGTTGCATTTCTTTGATGAATTTTTTAGGAGCCACTTGTCGAGAATTTGCGATTTGAAAAAGTTGTTCGAGCAACTCTTGATCGGTAATCGTGATGTGTTCCAATCTCGCAATTTGCTGAAGCATGAAATTGGTACGTAAATTCGTGACAGCTAGGTTGCCGGCGCTGGCAAATATTTCAGTTTGCTGTTCCTCGATTTCGTTTTGGCTCATGCCCGCTTGCACACCCTTTTGCACCATCGCATCGGCTTGGCTTTGAGTTTCCTGCAACACCAAATCATCAGGTAAATCAAATTCCACCGAAGTGTTTAGATGTGCGATGACTTGGTTGACCTTTTGATCATCGATCTTGCGTGTGCGTTCCGTAAGCATGTTTTCGCGAACAATCGCCTCGATCTCGGCCATTGTCTTTCCAGGAGCTAGGCGGTTTGCCAACTCATCGTCTAGGGCCGGCAGCACCGCAGTCTTCAATTCTTTGACGGTGGTTTGGAAACATATCTCTTTGCCGCGCAAGTCCTCAATCGGAAAATCATCAGGTAATGTAATCGTAATTTCTTTCGTATCCGCATGATTTAAGCCGACGAGCTGCACCGTGAATCCAGGGAGAAAAGCTTTTTCATCCAAACGCACCCAAAATCCCTCACGGCCAGTGAGATAGCCTGCCGATCTACCAAGAAATTCTTCAGTCGGTTTACCATCCACCGTTGTGGTATAATCGATCACAGCGAAATCCCCCATTTCAGCGCTACGACCTTCAATGTCTGTAAAATCCGCGAAACGTTCTTGGAGCGCGGTAATTTGGGCTGCTACTTCCTCATCCGGCACAGCCGCAGGCGGAACTTTGATTTCGATGCCTTTGTAATTTTCGATCACCACCTCGGGTGCGAGAGTGAGCTTTGAAACGAAAGTCACACTTCCATTCTCGTGGGTGATCACATTCCAAGGTGCACCAAAATCGAGCACGTTGAGAGACTCTTGCTTGGTCGCCTCGTTGTAGGCTTCGTTGAAAAGAACTTCGTTGAGTTCTTCGCGAATTTCCTTTTCGAAGCGTTTTTCGACGATGGCACGAGGGGCCTTGCCAGGGCGGAATCCTTGGACGCGGGCCTTGCTCGCGTAGCCTTTGATGATCTGATCGCGCTGGCCTTTGACCTTCTCGGCTGGGATTTCCACGCGGAGGGTGGCGATACACTTCGGCTGCTTCTCGACAACAATATTCATAGTAAATTGAGCGGCTTTTCTGCCGGGGCTAGAAGGCTAGTGGCAACTCACCCCACTTGTCAAATAGGGTATTCGAAAAGCTTTTGGTGGGATTTTCCGATCAATTATCTGCAAATCTAGAATTTACAGGGTTCATACGCCTTGGCGCAGTGTGGCTCCCAAGGCGGAGGAAATCTCAGTGAGCTTCACACGGTCTGCGGGACATTCTGCCAAAGTATCAAAGCGCATCCGTTGATGAATGTTGATGGCATCTTCTACCATCTCGGGATCTGCGATCGCGGGGTTGAGCATTTTCAGCCATTCCGCAAAAGTCTGCCCAGCAGGACGGTGGCCGAGGTATTTTCTAGCAAGAGGTTCCAGATCGTGGAGTGGAGTCCGGATAGAAGGGCCTTCTACGCGCTGGAACGCTTTTAAGCGCTCTACACGGCGTTTAGATTTCCACAAGCGGTGCCCTACGAAGCCCGCTACGGCCAGTGCAATGCTGCTCATGACGAGCGTCGATCCTAGGCGATTGTTCGGCCGATTCCGCCAAAGGAAAAAATCCTCGCGGACCCGTTTTAAAAAATCATTGAAGCGCTGCGTGAAAGTGAGTTTGGGAGACGCGCTGGCTAGCCACTGGGGCGGTGTGGCATCAAGGTCCACCCATTGTTGGGTGGCTTCGTTCCAAGCGCGGCACCATGCGTGGCCATGCGTGCCACGGATGATCATTTCATTACGCTTTACGTCTTTTTCGCTTAATGCGTAGCCAGTGGCATAGCGGCTAGGAATGGAAGCTTCCCGTAGCAGCAGTGCGGCAGCCGTGGCGAAGTATTCGCAGTGGCCACTCCGCGCATTGGTAAGAAATTGGCTAATGCCGGAAGGTTGAGTGACCACGGCGGGATAACTCATAATCGCTAAATCCCGAGAATAACGGAAATTTTCCCAAAACCACGAACGCAGGAGCTCAAGCTTTTTGTCGAAATCCGGTTCATCTAACAGGCCGATCTCTCGCGCCGTTTGGGTGATCACGCTTTGTTCTCTGACTGGAATCATCAAATCTTTTGCTGGCATGGGAGAGGTCTCAGGATTTGTCTGCGCATTCCAAAGGACCAGGCCCTCGATCACTGATGCTGTTGGGAAGACGCGCACAGAGCCGAAACTATTGCGCTCGATGGCATCCACCGCAAAATTACGCAGACTTGCGGCACTGCCGGGCAGTGGCAGTGGTGTCTCGGCGGCCACTGCCCCTCGCAGCGTAAACCGTGGTAAATCTTGGCTAATCGCCCGCTGGTCAGCCTCATCATTTAAGATAAAGTAGGCATCTCCTTTTGTGAGTTCTAAAGTGACCAAGTCTTGGAAATCGAGGGCTGAAACGCGGTCCGTGCTCCACGTCCCATTGCCGTAAAGGCTATAACTCGCGAGACGCAATAACTTAGGCGGCGGGCCTTTCTCCGGTGTAAGACGCCATACGATCTCTACGGACTGCTGAATTTTCCCCGGCTTACCAATGAGTGTATCTACACTATTCGGATCAAACTTCGCTTGGCCTGCCTCCCCAAAATTTGAGGCCCAGTCGTAAACTCTCGAAAGACCCATCTGCCCCGCGATTGAGATGCAAGTTAAGATAGCAAACGCGACGCTCAATGACAGTGCGCTGCTGCGGTTTCTCACTATAAATATCCATCCTGTGAGACAAATGAGCCCCCCGAGGAAGAGCCATGACACCGTGCTGGCAAATTCGCCCATCGTGGCAGACACCAAGGTCGTGATGAATAACACATTGCCGAAGTGGACGAAGTAAAGCGAGTCCGGCAAGCCAAGCCGCCGATTTCGATTCCGCCGTTGCCGCGCAAGAAAGGAAAATGTATTCAGGGGAAGCATTTTGCGACTCCCGAAGGATTGGACAAACTGCATAGGCATCAGCAGCGGCGGCAGCCAAGTGAGTAGGACAGGAAAAGCCTCGTAGCGATTTCCCTCTAACCAGACAAGCACGGCTACAAGCCCGATGGCGATGCATGAAAATTGCCATGCCCGCGTGCATCCCTCGTCATCAAATTCCCACTCCACTTTCACCCAGCGCTTTGCTTCTACGAAGAGGGCTAGAAAAAAACCCAGCACCAATCGGTCAGTCATGATGCCCCAATAGAGCATCGTAGCCCCTAGGATCCACGGCGGGGGCGCATTCACTGGAGCATCTAGTTTGGGATTACTCATGAGTGAATCGCGAATTTTCCGGGAAGGGATTGGAGGTCTTGAGCGATTCTCCCTGATTCGAGCCATACGCATGGAAGCCCAGAAGGTGCCTTGCCCACCCCAATGATGATCGGTGCGCAAACGATGCCGTGGGAGGTGAGTCTTTTTAGAAAATTGGCTCGTTGCTCGTCCCAACCATTGAAAATGATCAAGCAGGACGTGAGATCATCGCCATGCAGGAGTACTAGCCTAGCAAGAGAATCATAATTTCCTTCGCGCTCTGGGGTCACTCCAGCAAGAACTTCCAACAGCCTCTCGGCGCGCTCCAATCCTCTACCTGCTGTGACTCGATGGGCCTCTGTTTTTACAAACATCAAATCGAGGAGTGTGTCACGGGTATCGATGGCCGCAGCGAAGGATGCCGCGACTGATATTGTTTCTTCAAACTGCACATCCGAAGAGGTAGTTGATACCGTATCGAGAATTAAACCATAGCGTGGGAAGTAAGTATTTTCTAGCTCCTTGACGATGGGGCGGCCCGTGCGAGCCCAACTTTTCCAGTGGATCTGCCGGAGCGGATCACCCGGGCGGTAATCACGGAGGCCTACAAATTCGCCTGAATTCCCAATCGCATTCGTCAATGTTTCCCCACTTATTCTAAAAGTGGCACCACCCGGCAGCGCAACAGGTGGCAGTGGATAGCGGCGTGGTAAAACAATCAAAGTGGCAGCCGGTGCCACGACTTTCCGGCATCCTTGAAAAACTCCAAAAACATCAGGGAGTAATACCCTGAGTGCATCAAAACGGATCACTCCGCGCCGCAATGGTGTGATCGTGACGACGATGCGAGTCCCGGCACTAGGCTGTAAGTTTATCATCTCAGCGGAAGTTCCTCCCACGAAAAGACGGTTTTTGAGAAGCAACCATGTCCAGCGAAAATAGGCAAATTTCCTGTCAAACGGGTTACGCTCATTCTCGCCGGGTTCTTTGAGAAGGTGGAAATCATCAAAGCTTGGCCGGGGGTCAGGCGGTGTATCGAGCAACCATGCTCGCCGCAGCGGGCGCTTGCCAATGTTGCGGACAAATACCGGATAATCCATCGTTTCGCCAGCCGTCGCAAAGCGTGGTAGTTCCCGTCTTCCCTCAAGCTCGGCACGCCTGATGAAAATCAATGGTAAACTCATCAGGCACATCCCCAGCGAAAAGCTAAACAGCAGATACGCCGAAATTTTTTGATGCCCGAAGCTCAAGCATGCCGCGATGATGATCACACAGCACAGTGCCATTCCAGCGGGGCGTATCCTGCGGAAAATAAAATGCTTAATGCCAGCAAATCTATAATAGGAAAAGTGGAGCCAGCGCTCAAAGCGGCTGTCCGTCCGTAAGGAGGAATTGCCAAACTTGACCGTTACTCCATTCATGATCGATCACACTTAGGCTGGGACCGGAATGGTAGCAATGAGTTCTGCCACAATTTTTCGGGCAGTCACTCCAGAGTATTTCGCCTCGGGCGCTAGTACCATCCGGTGAGCGATCACATCGGCAGCCATCTCTTGGATAAGCTCTGGCGAGACGAAATCCTGGCCTCGGAATACCGCCATCGCCTGCGAGACTTTCATTAAAGCCAATGAGGCACGTGGGCTAGCAGCCAATTGCACGGCTGGATGCCCGCGTGTGCCGGCCACGAGCGCAACTACGTAATGCCGCAACTCCTCGCTGAAACGCACTTGGCGTGCTTGCTCCATCAGACTGAGAATTTCATCCCGCCTCACAGCCGCTTCAAGTTTATCCACCGGATGAATGTGCGCTTGGTCTGCTAGAATGGCCGCCTCTTCAGCCGCACTCACGTAGCCTAGGCTGCATTGCATCGCAAAGCGGTCCATCTGCGCTTCCGGCAGCGGGTATGTGCCACGGAATTCCACCGGATTTTGAGTCGCAATTACAAAAAACAATCCATCCAGATCGTATCGTTTTCCCTCAATGGTAGCTTGCCGCTCGCCCATCGCTTCTAACAAAGCACTCTGCGTGCGCGGTGAGGCCCGGTTGATTTCATCCGCCAGTAGAATGTCAGTAAACACTGGCCCAGCATGGAAATGGAATTCCTGCGTCCGTGGGTCCAGCACTGAAATGCCAAGAATATCTGACGGTAGTAAATCCGGAGTAAATTGCACCCGCTTAAAAACCGCCCCGCTGATTGATTTAGCAATCGCCTTAGCAAGCGTGGTTTTCCCAGTGCCCGGAAAATCTTCTAACAGCACATGCCCGCCTGAGATCATGCAGGCTAATACGCGCCTCACTACGTTCTCTTGGCCGCGCATGACGGTGGCCAGAGCAGCTTCTAGGCGGCCCGCTGTTTCATTTAAAATCATGGATTAGAGGCGGAGTTCATCTGGTGGGATTTGCTATGTCGAGGTTTTCAAAAGCTTTCTAACAGACAAATTTACAGCCCTCTCGCGAGTTCATGCACGAGGCGCGGCCCTTGATAGACAAATGAAGTATAGATCTGCACTAGTGAGGCCCCTGCTTGGATTTTTTCGCGCGCATCCGCCAACGTGGATATTCCACCCACGCCGATGATCGGGATTCGGCCTCCTAGGTGGCTCGCGAAACATCGCAATACCGCGGTGCTTTTTTCAAATACAGGCTTGCCTGATAGCCCACCCGCTTCACCTGCCCGTGGGTGGCTCGCCACACACTCGCGATCTAGGGTCGTATTTGTGGCTATGACACCATCGAGCCCACCTTCGAGAAATACTCGGCACAAATCACGGATTTGCCTCTCATCAAGATCTGGGGCGATTTTAAAAAGCAAGGGCACTTTTTTGCCATGCTCAATGCTTAGTTTTTCCTGCTCCTGTTTCAAAGTCCCTAGCAATTTCGCACTCGCGTCTGCCGCCTGTAAGTCTCTCAGTCCCGGAGTGTTAGGCGATGATAGATTCACAGCCACGTAGTCCGCCACCGGATACGCTTTGCACAGACATGCAAGGTAATCGTCCACAGCATTTTCGTTCGCTGTGTCCTTATTCTTACCGATATTGAAGCCCACAATTCCCTGAAATGACTTAGCCGCTTTGACATTTTCCACCCCTTGATCAATCCCCGGATTGTTGAATCCCATGCGATTAATGATGGCCTCGTGATCGATCAAGCGGAACAAGCGTGGCTTAGGATTGCCACTTTGTGGACGTGGAGTGATGGTGCCGATTTCTATACAGCCGAAGCCCAAGTGGCCCAGTGCATCGATCGTGTTGCCTTCTTTATCAAGGCCGGCTGCCAGTCCCACACGGTTCGGAAATTTCAGACCCATTACCTCAACAGGTGATCCCATTTCCTCGTGATCTGAAAGGAGGCGCAAGATGCCCGTTTTTTCCGCTAATCTCAATCCCCTCAAACTCAAATGGTGGGCATGCTCGGCATCTAAACGGAATAATCCAGCGCGGGCGAACGGGTAAACTAAGTCGAGCACGGTCCGAACGTGCCTTTTGCCGAATCACTTGTCCAATCTCTCGTGTGCCAAATTGGCGCGATTTATGGGCATATCGGTAAAGCGACTGGATTTGTCGCTGCTGTTCAAAATATTCTTACTGATCATCAACGACTTAGCGATTCAGAGTTTGAGGCATGGTGATTGCTCCATGATTGATTACAACCATGAAACGGAACCGATCGACTAAAAGTGTTGACTTTGTAGTTACTTTGAATCTATTTTGCAAAAAGTTTGAATAAAGAGATTCCGAGTAACGCTTAACAAACAACCCCAAAAAACTATGGCCTACGAATCAGACAGCAGCTTAAAACTTTATCTGCGAGAAATTTCAAAAACCCCACTTCTCACCGCTGAGGAGGAGGTGGCACTCGCAGCGAGAATCAAGAATGGCGATGCAGAGGCCCGATCTCACATGATCCGCGCAAATCTTCGCCTCGTCGTCAAAATCGCGCAGGACTACTCAAATTATGGCATGCCGGTGACCGACCTCATTTCTGAGGGCAACATCGGCTTGATGAAAGCCGTTGAGCGCTTCGACCCGGAAAAAGGCGGTAAGCTCTCCACCTACGCCGCATGGTGGATCAAACAATCCATCAAACGCGCTTTGGCGAATCAGTCCAAAACCATCCGCCTTCCCGTGCACATGGTGGACAAAATTGCGAAAATGCGGCGCATCGCTACCATTCTCACAGAAGCTCTTGGCCGTGAGCCTACAGATGAAGAGCTCGCTGATGAAGTCGGTTTGCCAGCTCGTAAGCTCGCCATGCTCCGCCAGGCATCTTATCGTCCCACTTCCTTGGATGCACCCATCAATGAGGGCGAAGCCACAGAATTTGGCGAAGTTATCAGCGATGAACGAGCTGAAAATCCGCTCGAAATGCTCTCGGATAAAAATCTTCACGGTGAGTTGGACGGACTGCTCTCCGTTTTGGACGAGCGAGAACGGCGTATCATCGATGAGCGCTTCGGCCTCAGCGGGCGCAAGGCATTGACGCTCGAAGAAGTCGGCCGTGAGTTTGGGGTCACTCGCGAGCGCATCCGCCAGCTTCAAAACTCAGCTCTCACCAAAATGCGGCGGGCATTGCGCAAAAAAGAAAAACCAGCCCCTAAGCCGCTCATCGGAGATTTTGTCCAAGCATAGTTTGTAGTTATAGCGTGTTAGTATATCGGGAAGGCAGCCGCAGTAGATCATCTGTAGCGGCTGTCTTTTTGTACAAATATATCTTCGATTCGTAGCCCCGCGATTTCATGAATCTGTCTTAAAGCTTCCTCAATTTCTTGATCATCAGAATTTTCCATCCTCCGCTCAAAAGCCTCTAAAACTCCTTCCTGAGTGCTCTTCCTCACACAAATAATGAAAGGAAACCCGAAGCGCTGGCGGTAGGCCAGATTCTTCCTAGCAAACAGCTCAGCGGCCCTTGCATTGAGCCGATCCAAGCCAAGCCCCACCTGCTCGCGGGCGGAATCATCCGTCAATCCGCTGAGATGAGTGGCTTTCCCTGCAAGCTCGGGGTGAGCTCTGATGAGAGTTAGTTTTGCAGAAAGTTGCGCCTCATTTACCACACGCTGCATCGCCCCATATAGCTCTTCTGGATTGGAGAATGGCCGGGAATCGCACACGCACTTTGCCACCCATGGAGAATGCTCGTAAACGCCAGCAAGGCAGTTTACAAAATCCACATCAGACATAGCGTTGAGTTGACTAATAGTTATCATCCCCACGAGACAAAATTATTTCAAGCTGCGTTTCAAGGTCTATGAATATCTGGGAAAAAATCATTGCCCTTCAACGCCAAGGAATTGATTCCGTAGTGATCACCATCGCATCCGCACGCGGCAGTGTGCCGGGAGAAATGGGTGCCAAAGCCTTAGTCACTGCCCAAGAGCTGGTGGCGGGAAATCTAGGCGGTGGGAAAATTGAAGCAAAAGCCATCAGCCACGCCCAAGAGATCCTGCGAGGAACTGAAGCATGCAGCCTACAACTTTGGAATCTCCAACGCGACGTAGGCATGACCTGCGGCGGTGAAATGGGGCTTCTTTTTGAAAAAATCACGGCTGCTCCACCGTGGCATCTCGCGATTTTTGGAGCGGGTCACGTAAGCCAAGCTCTCGTCCCAGTGCTAGCCACCCTCGCCTGTCAGATCGATGTCTTTGACGTGCGTCCGGCATGGTTGGCAAAATTTCCACCACTCGAGAATGTCGCACTCCACCACGTTTTGAACTTTGAAGACGGCGTGGCACGACTCACAGACAGCACTTTCCTACTAGCCATTACACAAGGGCATTCCACGGATCGACCGGTGCTGCGGGATGCACTAAAGCGTTTTCCTTCGCTGCCATTTATCGGCGTGATTGGCAGCGCCTCCAAGCGAGCTGTGCTATTGAACGAGCTTAAACAAGACGGCATTTCTGCTCGTCAGCTAGAGAAAATCATTTGCCCTCTTGGCCTTCCAATCGGACGCAATGATCCCGCCGAGATCGCCATCAGCATCACTGCCCAATTGCTTTCTCTCAGAATTTAAATTGTTAGCTCCTACGGCTGAGGTTCCGTGCTGATTCCACATTTTAAAAAATCAACAACTTTGCGCTTTCCGAAGCGGCGTGAATGAAGATACTCCGCGCCGAACGAAAGTTCCCGGCCGGCTTAGCTCAGTGGTAGAGCAACTGATTTGTAATCAGTAGGTCATCAGTTCGACTCTGATAGCCGGCTCCATTTTATTCCGACCTAGGCATTTATAAACGTTTGGTGGAGGCATCGGCCAAGGCACTTTTCAGGGCGAGTTGATATTGATGGCGAGTGACCTCGTATCCGCCAAATTGCAAGAGGTGGGATGTCATCCACTGGGTATCTAGTAGTTTAACGCCAGTTTCACGGAGTTTTTCTACCAGCGCGACGAGTGCGATTTTGGACGCATCTGTTTTGCGCGAGAACATACTTTCGCCAAAAAACACGCCGGGCAGCGCGACACCGTAGAGCCCACCTTGAAGGCCATCTGCATCCCAGCATTCCACCGAATGCGCGTGGCCCAGTGTGTGAAGATGGCAGAAGCTTTCAAGAATCACACTATCGATCCATGTTTCATCCCTCGCGGCACAGCCTAACATCACATCCCGAAATGCGGTGTCCCAGCGGATTTCGAATGGCTTGCGTTTCAGCGCTTTTTTGAGGCCATTGGGGATGTGAAAACGCGCACACAATGGGATGAGACCGCGCCGTTCCGGAGAGAACCACTGGATCTCGCCCTCGTGGGCCATTGGGAAAATGCCCTTCGCATAAGCATCTAGCAAAACTTCTGGTGGAATGATCTCAGGCACATTCAAGCAGGGGTGTCAGTCAGCCGCGTGGCCAGTGATGGTGGCGAATGCATTGTGATCGTGAATGCTTTCATGATTCACCGCCTTTACGGTGAAGGAGGAAACTCGCTTGTCTGCCCTCAGTAAAGCGGCGGCGTTTCTCACCACATCTTCGACGAAGACAGGGTTCTCATACGCTTGCATGGTGACGAAGCGCTCATCCGTGCGCTTGAGTAATGCATAGACGGGGGCCGATCCGGAGCGCTCCGCGATAGCGATTAGGTCCTCGATCAAAATAAGTTCCCAGCCGCGCTCTTTGGCTTTGGGGCGCACTTCAAGGGTTACGTAGCCGCGTTGATTGTGTGCTCCATAGTCGCTGATTTCCTTGCTGCATGGGCATAAGGTCGTGACAGGCACGGTGACACAAAGCACGAAGTCATCCGTGATGCCATTGGAAGTTCCTTGAAATACACAATCGCAGCCGACCTTGGCCGGTGCTCCAGATACAGGAGCTTTCTTTGTAACAAAATACGTGAACGCCACCTCGATGTGGGCCTCCTCGGCATGTAGGCGCGTCTTGAGATCCCGTAAAATTTCAGGTAGAGTGCGCATCGTCACTTCACCCTCGTGTTCACTGAGCACCTCGAGGAAACGGCTCATGTGAGTGCCCTTGAACTGATGTGGCAAATGGACAGACATGGAAATTTTCGCCACCGTGGGAAACGGCTTCCCCTCTTGGTCTAACACTTGGATGGGGTAGCGCAAATCTGAGACACCCACTTGATTGATGGCGATTCCCCGAGTATCGGGAGTGGCTTGGATATCGGGCAAAGAAGAATTCAGATCGGGCATGTGTTAGAGAAGTTTTGCGTATTCCGCCCACGAGGAGGATGTTTCCCAGACCCGCACGCGCACGAGACGAACGCAGGCGCGCAAGGGATAGCGCAGATTTATGCGCAGGGCGTAGGCGGTGAGTGCGGCAGCAGTGTGATCAAATATGGTGCGTGCCATTAGCTCAGTAGTGGGATCTTGATTTTCAAAGCCGATCACGCGCTCTCCGTAGCGGTTTTTGAATTCTGGGTAGGCGGGATCTGCGGTGTTCATGCAGAGAGCGTGGTCAAAAGTATCCAACCACTCGCCGATGGCTTCCTTGATGATTTTAAAATCGCAGACCATCTGATTTTCATCGAGATCGTCTGCTTCAATGATGAACTCCACCTTGCGTGTGTGGCCGTGGGGAAACCGACATTTATCCGGGTGCTTCGACAACATGTGGCCATTCTCCACTTCGAGAGATTTGCAAATTCGGAAAGGCATAGGCGGAAATTTTATGAAATCGCGCAGTAAATAATACAGATGAATTCAGGATGGCGTTGCGGTGCTGAGAAGTGGGATGGGCGGAACTTCGAGATAGTGCGTGGGATCGCTAAGCGCTGCCACAATAAAGGCTTCGCGGCGTTCCACGCAAGTGCCGCAAACGCCGCAATGAACCGCACCGCCTTTGTAACAAGACCAAGTTTCGGAAAAATCGATACCCAACTTGCTGCCGCGCCTTACGATCTCAGACTTATCAATACCGATGAAGGGGCGCAACAATTGGATTTTTTCATAGGTCCCCTCACCCATCGCAGCCGCAATGGCTTGCATGAATGACTCACGGCAGTCTGGGTAGATCGCATGATCGCCAGCATGGGCGGCGATGATGAGTGCCTCAGCTCCGATGCTCTCGGCAAAGCCCGTGGCGATGGCTAACATGATGCCATTGCGGAATGGCACCACTGTTTGCTTCATCGTGAGCTCAGCATAGTGGCCGTCTGGAATAGCACCACCCGATTTTAGCAGATCAGATTTGAAGAGCTGATCGACGAAATCGAGCGGGATCGTGTGATGGGCGATCCCGTTTCCCTGCGCGTGGAGCTGCGCAAAAGGAATTTCGCAAGCATTGTGCTTAGAGCCGTAGTCGAACGAGACGCAAGCAATCACTTCATGCGCCTGAAGCGCCTCATAAAAGGCAACGACAGAATCCATTCCACCACTCAACAGCACGCAAACTTTCATGAGGGAGCGCCGAGCTGTTCTGGATAGGTGGCTTCTGTGGTAAGCTGAATCCCGCCGCGCGGCGCGAATTCTCCGC
>JAYULG010000062.1:0-1368 GCA_043763755.1 Akkermansiaceae bacterium
TTATTTTCTAAATCCGCAAGCTTGTATGAGGCTGCGTTATTCCTTGGTGCGGCAATCGCGATCACGGCTTTCCCGATGCTAGCACGCATCATTTACGAGCGCGGTCTCTCAGGAACTGCGCTGGGGACATTGGCCCTAGCCGCAGGTGCCATCGATGATGCAGCAGCATGGTGCGTGCTTGCCATCGTGCTCGCCAGCTTCAATGGCGATCCAAAGGTGGCGGTGGTTGCCATTGTTGGTGGCACTCTGTTCGCCGCATTCATGCTCACAATTGGCAAAATAGGTCTGGCGAAACTGGGTGATCATGCCGAGCGCGAGGGCAAAGTGAGTCCAACATTGATGGCAGTGGTGCTCACCTTATTTTGCATCAGCGCATGGTTCACGGATATGATCGGAATTCATACTGTCTTCGGAGGATTCATCCTCGGTGTGGCGATGCCACGCGGAGTGATCACCAAGGATCTAATCAAAAAGCTGGAGCCATTCACAGTGATTTTTCTGCTTCCTATGTTCTTTACCTTTTCTGGTTTAAACACGCAGCTCAATGTCATGATGGCACCATCGATGGCGCTGGTGGCAGTGGCTGTGTTACTCGCTTCTATGGTCGGCAAGGGCGTCGCTTGCTGGGCAGCCGCGAGACTCAGTGGCGAGGATAACCGAACCTCCATGGCAGTGGGCGCATTGATGAATGCGCGCGGCCTGATGGAATTGATCATTATCAACATCGGCCTGCAAAAAGGCATCATCGAGGGTGGTCTCTTCGCCGTGCTCGTCATCATGGCCATCGTCACCACGCTTATGGCCAGCCCGATTTTTGAAGCCGTCTATGGCCGCCATGCTCGCAAACAAGGAGCGCTCGGGCCTGAAGGCGTTGAAACTTAACTGTGCAGAATCTATAGCTTTCTAATAGGCACCAGGAAAGTCTGTGATTTGCTCAAACTTCACGTTGTAAAGTCTGGCAATTTCCGGCGCATCTGAGACATGATAAATTTCGCGAAAGTAAATTTCTTTGATGCCATACGCACACAATGTCTGCATGCATGCCGTGCAAGGCATGGTGGTAGTCGCTACGATTTTCGCCTCACCACGGCGGAATAAACTGCACAGATTCACCTCAGCATGCAGCATAAACTTCTGGCGTGCCTCACGGTCGTCCCAGAACCCTAACGGCGGATCATAGCCCGGTGCTAGACCATTGTAAGCAGTGCCTATCACCCGATTGTCAAAATCTAGGGCCGCAGCGCCTACCTTCCGGTAAGGATCCTCAGAACGCAGGCTCGCAACGTGCGCAAGCGCCATCGCGTATTGGGGAATGGACAGACGGCCTACAGACATGCGGGGAGAGTGGTTTGAAATTTTGAACTTCAA
>JAYULG010000063.1:0-4757 GCA_043763755.1 Akkermansiaceae bacterium
GAAAATGCTCAATGAAACACTCGTCACCATCCAGACAGGCGAGGCTGGGAAATTAGTCAGCAAGGTTATGATCGCGGAAGCCGTGGACATTTCTCACGAATACTACCTCGCCATCCTTATGGATCGCGAGAGCTGCCGCCCCGCCATCGTCGTTTCCACAGAAGGCGGCATGAGTATTGAGGATGTAGCGCATGACAGCCCGGAAAAAATCATCCGCCAATTCATCCATCCGCTGCTTGGCCTCCAAGCCTACGAAGTGCGCAAGCTCACCGCTGCCCTCGGCCTTACCGGAGATGTCGCCAAGCAATTCGCCAAGCTCCTCGCAAATCTATACAAACTCTTCATTTCGTGCGATTGCTCGATGCTCGAGATCAATCCACTCGTCACCACTCCAGATGGCCGCGTGCTCGCACTGGATGCGAAATTTGGCTTCGATGATAATGCACTTTATCGCCACCCAGACATCGTCGCCATGCGGGATAAATCCGAGGAAGACCCGCGCGAGGTGGCCGCCTCTGAGTTTGATTTAAACTACATCGGGCTGGATGGAAACATCGCCTGCCTCGTCAATGGTGCCGGCCTCGCGATGGCCACCATGGACATCATCAAGCACTTCGGTGGCGATCCCGCGAACTTCCTCGATGTGGGCGGTGGCGCATCCAAAGAGCAAGTGACCGCCGCCTTTAAAATCATCCTCGGCGATCCAAACGTGAAAGGCATCCTCATCAATATTTTTGGTGGGATCATGGATTGTAACATCATCGCAGAAGGCGTCATCGCCGCTGCGAAGGAAACGGGATTACCCATTCCCCTCGTCGTCCGCCTCGAGGGCAACAACGTGGAAATGGGCAAAGCCACCCTCGCCGCATCCGGGCTAAATATCGTAGCCGCAGATGATATGGCAGACGGTGCCCGCAAGATCGTCGCAGCGGTTTCTTGAGTTCCATTTTTAGGAAATCACTCTAGAATCCAGCCATGAAAGCAGCACTCGAAAAGGAATTGTCCGCCCTCACTCTCGAAGAAAAAAACGAGGTGATGACGTTTTTGATGCCATTTGTGACGCCGCCTGAAAACGAAGAAGTTTCGCTTGAGCTGTTGGAAGTGCTGGATCGACGTTTGGAAGAGGACGATAGCAACCCCCAAGCTGCGATGACGCTGGATGAATTCAAAGGCCGTTGGGCCCATCGGGGATGAGCGGTAGCCTCGTAATATCTCCGGCTGCAAATCAAGACATTGAATTAGCAATGGAATGGTATGACGGAATCGCGTCGGACCTTGGCGATCGGTTTATCGTGGCCCTGCAATCTCGCTTTGAAGACATTTTGAGTGCGCCACTTGCCCCGAGATTGCTGGCAGGGCGACCGGTGAGAAGAATTTACCTCAAAGGCTGGCCCTACTTCATCTACTATCGCATCAAGGAGGAAAAGGTACGTGTGATCGCGGTCATTCACACTTCACGCGACACAAAGTATATCTCGTCTCGCATCCGCTGAACACATGACACTACGGCAATTTTATGACTGGCAGACGATGGGCGGAGCGAAGGACGTTTCCCGCCTCGTCGCCGCTCTAGAAGAGCATGAAATCTCGTGGTGTATGATCGGTGGTCTCGCGGTGAATCACTGGGCACACGAGCCGATGGCCACGGCGGATGTCGATATCGTGATCGTAGCAGATCGGATCGAAGAGGCAGCAAATACACTCACTGGTCTTGGTTTTTCTGAAAAGCGCTTCCAATGGTCTATCAATTTTAAGGGTGAATCGAAAGTCTATATCCAAATCAGTACGGAGGAGATGTATCTTGGGTTTCCGCAAAATTCTGTTCCAGCGAACATCCACTGGATTCTGATGCGTGTCGCCTCTCTCGAAGATACGCTCGCCGGAAAACTTGCCGCTTACCGTGAGCCACAGATGAGGCCTACGAAAAAACTCAAAGACATTCTCGATATCGGACGGCTCGTCGAAGCTCACCCACACTTGTTAGCAAATCTTTCTGAAGATATCGTAGCTAAGCTCAATCCCTGAATCACACCATCCACCAATCCGAAAATGGCCATCCTTATTGACGAAAATACTAAGCTCCTAGTCCAAGGCATCACTGGCAGCTTCGGCGCACGCCACGCATCCCTCTCACTTGCCTACGGCACCAAGCTCGTGGCCGGGGTCACTCCGGGAAAAGGCGGGCAGAAATTTGAAAATCTCGTGCCAATTTTCAATACCGTCTCAGAGGCGGTGAACGAAACAGGAGCCACCGCCACCGCCATTTTCGTGCCGCCTCCATTCGCGGCAGATGCCATTCTGGAAGCAGCGGATGCCGGAATCGCGCTCATCGTTTGCATCACTGAAGGCATCCCCGTCATGGACATGATGCGGGTGAAAGAAGCACTCCGTGGCTCCAAGTCCCGCCTTGTGGGGCCAAACTGTCCTGGGCTAGTCACTCCGGGTCTCGGAGAAAAATCTCACGGTGGCTGCCGCATCGGCATTGCCCCGGGCTACATTCATAAGCGTGGTAACGTCGGTGTGGTTTCACGCTCGGGCACGCTCACCTACGAGGCCGTTTTCCAACTCACACAGCTCGGCTACGGCCAAAGCACCTGCGTCGGCATCGGCGGAGATCCCATCAATGGCACCAACCATCTCGAAGTGTTAGAAATGTTCAACAACGACCCCGAAACGGAAGCCATCATCATGATTGGCGAAATCGGGGGCAACGCGGAAGTCGATGCCGCACGCTGGGCCAAAGCACATTGCAAGAAGCCCATCGCCGGATTTATCGCCGGGGCTACTGCTCCTCCAGGCCGCCGCATGGGCCACGCAGGTGCCATCGTCGGTGGCGAAGAAGATACTGCCCAAGCCAAAAAACGCATCCTCGCCGAGTGCGGCATCGCTGTAGCGGAGACTCCCTCAGAGATGGCAAAAACGCTATTAGAGCGCTGGGGAAAGTGATCATCTAAGGAGGGGCGGACTCCGCTCCGCCCTGCCGATGAGAGGCCAATGAGATGCGCTTCCGCACCATCCATTGTCCACGCATCGGCTTCGGTGATTCGGTGATCACCGCTCCATGAGTGCATTTGCTAGTTCACCTCTCTGGCAGCACCTGCTGCGTGCGAGATTTTAAAAGTGGCTGTTTTCCGAAACAAAGATGAAGCGTGAGCGCAGCTAGAAAATAGACACCGCCGAAGGCCGCAAATGTCATGACGTTCCCTTCCCGAGGCGTCACTGGCAGCACCAGCAGCGAGCTATTCAGCATCACCTGCAAAACAAGCACTGCTAATCCACTATGGGTGTGATTATAAATAAATGCGCACATTGAGGCGATTCCTAGCATACTCACTAGCAGGAAGAACGGTGGTAGCCCGGGGATGACTCCTACATTGAGAATCACCATCGGCATCCACCACAGCGTCCAAAAAACTCCCACGATCTGACTTGCTACAAAAATGCTATACTTCCGCTGTAGCCGCTCCACGGAATAGCTGACCCAGACGATTTCCCCAACAAACGAGGCCACGAGGATTGTCACGAGGGTGCCGAGCTTTCCCAATACGTGAAATTCCATGGTAATTGCTGAAAGCCCTTGTCCGGTCGCAAGCCCCTTACCTAGCAAGGTCAAGATGCACATCCCCATACCCCAACAAAAAGCCAAGAGATACCATGCGGGATGGATCCGCCAGACAAGCATGGGCCGCGCCAAACTGATCACTCCCCGGGGGCCGCGGGCGAGCAAGACCACACCTGCAAGAAACAGTCCGAGCAATAAAAAACGCCCGAAATTATACAGCTTCATCGGCAAAATGCCTTGGCTCAGTGCACCGATGAATGCAGCGTTCAGTAGAATCGCACCGAATAAGAAAACCCATACTTCATGTGATAGAAGATAGCGGCGAAGAGTTTCTAAAGTGGTATTCTTTTTTTGATCCACGGCCATGACTTTTGGAATGTTTGTTAGCATGCTCTTATGTGCAAAATGCCATACATGGAATTGATGCAGATGGAAAACAAAATTTTACTACGCGATTACCTATACCTCATCGCGTAGTAGATCTCGCAAGTGCGAATCACTCGAAATCAATTCGTCCGAGACAAGCGTGGGATGCCGCGTTTCAGCAAGCCCGCATCCACTTCGCTGGCGAGTACTTCGTCTAGATAAATTGCGTAATCTTCTTCTGCAAATTCGATGGAATGAATTTCACCAAGGTTGCTCTCGAATGCGGAGATCAGGCTTTTCATGTTTTTGATGGGCTTGCCGTTGACCTTGCTGATGGTAAGATTTCGTAGCCCTTCATAACCGATGGTGGCTGGCGTAGGAATCGCACCGCTGAGGAAAACAATGCGGTCAACCTTGCCGATGTATTGGTCTGGATTTTCCAAGGCATCGAGAAAACTCAGAGGCGCACGGCTGGTCCATTCTTCACCAAAGGCTTCTAATAAAGGGCGGGAAAGCTCTTGAAACACTAGCCCGCCTTTGACGAGGTAGTTCGGAGCTTGATCAAATTGATAGATTGGGACGATCTGTGTTTTCTCATCCTCGCGGGTGAGTGTGGCCTTGATTTCGAGTGGCTTGCCATCTCGTATGAGGGACAGTGTAACGATATCCCCCGTGAATTTTTCCCCGCGGATCATGTGTGCCCAAAATAGGTTGCCATAGTTCGGGTGAGAGTAGTAGCCGCGGCGGTCGATCTTTTGGCCATCGAGAGCTAGAAGCACATCGCCCACTTTGATGCCAGCGGCTTCTGCGGCTCCACCTTGGCGGACTT
>JAYULG010000064.1:0-18253 GCA_043763755.1 Akkermansiaceae bacterium
ACCCTTCAGATTCCCACCACGGGCTATCATACGGCGAGTGAGACGGCATCGCTCGCATCTGTGATGTCCGCCATCAGGCTGCTAGGCAGCCTTATTCGGTGAAAAACTTACTACTGGGCTTTTTGTTTCGCTTTTTCCTCGATGGCTTTGAGTTCGTCTTGATTCGGCGGAAGAGGCACTGAGCCGCCGGCTGCGGGAGGTGTTTGTGCGCTTGGCTCCACGAGGGGAACCGGAGTTGCGAATGAGTCTGCCCCCTGAATATCAGGCGTAGGAACTGGCTGGATCAAAGATGGTGCCTCAGGATCGATCACAGTGGGAATCGCACCTTCCGGCGGCAGGCCTGCTGGATCTATAATCGGGAGTGGCCCACCAATGTCACCCGTGAGGGGTGGATACACTTGAAACTCGCCGGGCATGGTTGTTGCCAGCGCTGGGGCGGCATTGGGATCCTCGACCATGACGGTGGGCACAAAGCCTATTTCCCCGCTGTCTAGCTCTACTTTCAGGTAGCTGCTGCTCTTAGAAATGACTTTCATGGAGCTACCTTGCTTAAGCAACTTATCAGCATCCCCATCACCCGTCGGGCGCTTTTTATAGAATGCAGTGTTCGGAATTGCGGCTCTTACGAATTGCCCTGCGGTGTAGCTGGGGCCAGACGTGGCAGCGGCAGGGGTGCCGATGTTTCCACCTGGCGGGCGTAATGGATCGAAATCACCACTTGAGATTGGTTGATTCATCGTCTCGCAGCCTGCAAGACAAAGGACACCAATGAATGATAAAATTGGGACGCACTGCATAAGTGCGGCAAGCTACCGTTACGTTCGGCTTTGGTCAACGTCATTCATTCGAGCGTGCCCACGCGCTGCGCGGCCTCCCTTGCCGAGGCCGAGAAGTAGCGCAAGAGCCTGGAGCACGTGCTCGGACCTAGAGTGCCATGGCCTTTGCGGGCGGAGAATCGTCCAACCGTGCGAGGTGGCAAGTGCAGTGAGCGCGGGTGATGGATTGACGACGGTGACGAAATCGGCAAGCGCAAGCATTGGAAGGTCCGCAGTGCTATCAGTATAGGCATGACATGATAGTAGCTTGCCGTTTTCAAAATACGATGTGGGCAGTAGTTGGTGCAGCCGCTCGACTTTCGCGGTGCCTTTATGATTTTCCAAATCTGGGAAAAACGAGGTGAACTCTACCTGAGTGCCAAGTGCTACATCGAAGCCAAGTTCACTTCCAATTTCAGTGACATACACTTCTGGGCTGGCAGATGAAAGGATGAGTAAATGGCCATTTTCGCGGTGTGCTTGAATCTGTGCGCGTAGATCAAGATAGATCTGTGGCATCAAGGAACTGGCAAATTCTTTCGCATAGTTCGCAAGAGTGATCGAATCAATTTTCCATAAATAGCATAGGAAAATTCGTTTCATACCTCCTGCGCCTAGCAGTGATGTAAGGGGCAGGGCCAACAAAAAGAATATAATAAAAACACCGCGCCATGGTTCACGCTTTATGATAAAGTGCTTGAATAGAAGTTGACAATCCCACGCGATCAACGTGCCGTCTAGATCGAATAAAGCAATCCCCTTAGGCGGAGTTTCTGGGAATGAATCAATCACGTCCCGAGAGCATTTAGACTTTCCCAATAAGATTCAAGCCGAAGCTATTAACTCTTACTCGATAGCGGAAACTCGACAATGAAGGTGGCACCTTCACCTTCGCGGCTCTCTACAGAGACATTGCCGTTCATCTCATCCACCAATTGCTTGACGATAAAAAGTCCCAGTCCGTGTGTAGGCTCGCCTGCCGTGGGTGTGGCAGAAAGCCTCGAAAATTCACCGAACAATTTCGGGCGGTCTTGTTCAGAAATGCCTGGCCCGCTATCTTTGATCGAGAGGCGTGCGTGGCGTGCTGTCATTTTCAGCTCGAGGGTGACGGCACTCGATGGTGGAGAGAACTTGACCGCATTTGAGATTAGATTTTCTAAAACTTGCAGCACCGCATCAGGGTCTGCCCAGATATCTGTAGAGCTTGATGGTGCATTGTACGTGAGAGTGATGTCTTTTTTAGAAGATGTGTGTTCATAACTTGCTAAAACTTTTTTGATGCTCCCTGAAAGACTCATTAGGCGAGGTCTAAGGCGGTGGTGGAGTTGATCAGCCACGTCAGGCTCTAACAGGCTACGGATCAGATGGCTGATTCTCAAAGAATGCTTGAGAATATCGTCAAAAATAGGAAAGGATTCACCTACATGTTTGTCCTTTTCACTCAGCGCGAGTTCACAATTCATTACTATAAGCGTGAGAGGATTGTTCACATCGTGGACTGCCATATTCATCAACTTCGTCTTATCGTCGCTAAGTTTTCTCAATTCACTCTCGATGCGCTTGCGCTCAATGATTTCCTTGGTGAGGCGGCTATTCCTATACCAAAAAACTAGATAGCCTAATAATATAGCCAGAGCCCCGGTGATGATCCACTTGAGATTTTTCTTAAATGGATTGATGGTTTCCGTCTCGACGTAAATCCAGCGTGTGAGGATCATGGCTTTCTGTTGCTCAGTGACGGCATCAATGCATTTCTGAATTGCAGAATGCAGCAGAGGCAAACCATGTTTTACACCCATATGAAGTTCGAAGCGATGATCTCCTATTCCAGAAATTTTCAGATTGGTAAGGCCATTTTCGCGGATCAGATAGCTCGCAGTGGCAAGATTCTCGAAGGCAAAGCTGGCTCTACAATCCGAGACGAGGTGCAGCGCCTCCAATGAAGTTTTCGTCTCTGTAATCTTGAGTTGCTTGTGCCTTTCCTGAAGAAATAATGTCGTGACGTGTGCCCTCGGGCTGGCGACGTGGAGGTGCTCGATGTTATTAGGCTCTGTGAGAAAGGGTCCATCCATGCGCGTGATGATAGCGGTGGGATAGTCGATATATTCGGAAGTGAAATTGAGATAGTTAGAACGCTCAGGGGTAGGGTTTATCCCACAAATCACGTCAATTTTTCCTTCGGCTATTTGTTTTTCAGTGGTTTCCCAGAATTGTGTTTGATTGATCTTAAACTTTACCCCAAGTGCCTGTTCGAACTTTCGGATATAGTCGAGATCAACTCCTTGCAACTTGCCATCATTGCCCACAAATGAAAAGGGTGGCCAAGCCGGATCAAGCCCGAGCACCAATTCAGGGTGCGCTTTTAACCAATCTTTTTCCGCCTCAGTGAAGGATATAACCAGAGCGGGGGATTGATTCGTCTGGCCGATAAGAAGCGGGGATAAGAGATAGAGGCAGATGATGATGCGGAGGGGCAAATCCATAAAGCCCGATTTCTATCACTTTGAAGGCACGAGGGCAACGCAAATTCTTGTGTTTCAGGTGCAAGCTCCGATGTTAGGGCATGCCTTGCGCGGAGTTATCATCTTTTTTTAACAGTCGAGGTTGGAAGCCTTTTGATTTCCAGACTGCTACTTGGGATGCCTACCTGGCGGGTAAGTCAGGGCTACTTCACGCGCCCACTGGGCTTGGCAAAACGCTGGCAGTCTATCTCGGGCCTCTGGCAGATACCCACGATGGGAAATCTGGTTGCAAAATTCTCTGGCTCACACCGCTGCGTGCGCTGGCGGCAGATACCTTGCGAGCGCTCCGTGAGCCAATGGAAGTGCTCGCGCCGCATCTCACGGCTGAAGCCCGCACGGGCGATACACCTGCAGCATTACGGGCGCGGCTGCGCAAAAATCTGCCTCACACACTCGTCACCACGCCGGAGTCACTTTCGCTGATGCTCACGCATGCGGATTTTGAAGCAAAGCTCGCAGGCTTGCGCTGTGTGATTGTGGATGAATGGCATGAGCTGCTCGGCACCAAGCGCGGGGTGCAGACGGAGCTATGCCTCGCGCGGCTGCGAGCATGGTTTCCCACGCTGCGCATCTGGGGTCTGTCTGCTACTTTGGGAAATCTCACCGAGGCACGGCGCGCGCTCCTTGGCAGTGCCTTCCAAAATTCCGTGGAAATCTCCGCGGATATCAAAAAGCCGATCGTGATTGAGACCTTGATCCCGCGCGAAATGGATTGTTTCCCGTGGTCTGGCCACATTGGCACCAAGCTCGCCCGGCAAGTGGTGGCTGAGATTGAAAAAGCGAAGGTCACACTCCTTTTCACTAACACTCGTTCCCAGACGGAAATCTGGTTTCAGGAAATTTGTGCGGTCAAACCAGCACTGAAAAAGCAGATCGCTATGCACCATGGCTCGCTGAGTAGGGCGGAGCGGGACTTTGCGGAAAACGGCCTGCGGGATGGCAGCTTAAAATGTGTGGTGGCCACCTCATCGCTCGATCTGGGGGTGGATTTCTCGCCCGTGGATCAAGTCATCCAAATCGGCTCACCCAAAGGGGTTGCCAGACTTTTGCAACGCGCGGGCCGCTCTGGCCACCAGCCCGGTAGCGTCTCGCGGATCCTCGGAGTGCCGACGCATGCGCTCGAGCTCGTGGAATTCGCCGCGGCTCGTGATGCGGCGCTGGCCCGGACCATCGAGAGCCGTAGTCCATTGCTCAAGCCCCTAGACCTGCTCGTCCAGCATCTCGTCACATGCGCCATTGGCACGCCATTCGCGCCAGATGAGATGCGGCGGGAAATCCAATCGAGCCACTCATTTGAAAATCTCACGGACACAGAATGGCAGTGGGCGCTGGGATTCATTTCAAATGGCGGCACTGCTTTAGCCGCCTACCCACGCTACCAGAAAGCCCGCCTAGAAAATGGCCGCTACACGGTGGATGACAAGCGGCTGATCATGCAACAACGCCTCAGCATTGGCACGATTTCGAGTGATGCATCCGTCTCCATCAAATTCGCAAATGGCCACACTCTGGGCAGCGTCGATGAATCTTTCATTTCTAAAATCAAACCCGGCTCGGCACTCATTTTCGCCGGGAAACAACTCACGCTCGTCCGTTTCCATCAGCGCACTGCCACCGTAAAGTTAGCGACTCGTGCGCTTAAAGGCCAAGTTGCTATCTGGGGTGGTAGTAAAATGCCCCTCTCGAGCGAACTCGCACACGCCATGGCCCTGCGGCTCCAAGGGCTGGGCGGCCCGTCGCTGGAAATGGATGCGGTGGAACCCATCCTCGCGATTCAGAAAAAATGGTCGCGCCTACCGACGGATGATGCGCTGCTCGTGGAGCACGCCCACTCGCGCGAGGGCGAGCATTTGTTTTTCTACCCATTCGCAGGGCGGCTCGTCCATGAAGGGCTGGCGGCATTGATCGCCTTTCGCATTTCACGAGACACTGGCGAATCCATCCACACCACTCAGAATGATTACGGGTTTTCCCTCACCTCCAAGCGTGGCCTCGTGCTGGATGAAAATTCACTACGCTTCCACCTCGCGACGGACAATCTGCTGGTCGATCTCATCGCCTGCATGAATACGGCGGAACTTGCGAGAAGGCAGTTTCGCGAGATCGCCCGAGTTTCCGGCCTCATCCTGCAAACCCCTCCTGGCCAGAAAGATCGCTCTCAGCGCGAGCTACAATCCAGCGCCTCTCTCCTCTACGAAGTGCTCGACCGCTACGATCCAGAAAATCTACTCCTGCTCCAGTCCCAGCGCGAAATCATGGAAAAGCAGCTCGAACTCACCCGTCTTTCCGCCGTGATCCGCAAGCTCGAAGCCATGCCCATGCACCTCGTAGAAACCGAAAATCTCACCCCCATGGCCTTTCCCTTGTGGGCAGACCGGCTCTCGGCCACGCTTCCTGCGGGTGATGCCGCCAGTCGCCTTGAAGCCATGCTTCACACACTCAATCAGGCCGCTAGTAAGTAACGATGTCGCCATTTTCTGATCGCCCACTTACCTTGCTGCCGGAGGGCGCTGTTTTCCTGCCAGAAATTTCCACTCTGATCGTGGCAGACATCCACCTCGGTAAATCCGCAACATTCCGCGCCCGTGGGCTGGCAATACCGGAGGGAGATAACGCTCGCGATTTTGCCAGACTATCCGCGCTCTGTAAAAAGTATCGCGCCTCACACCTCGTCGTCGCCGGGGATCTTTTCCATGCGCGTTCTGGCATCACTCCTGAGCTGGAGTCCGCCCTTGCGCTTTTCCTCACAGCCTTGGAAATCCCTGTCACTTTGGTGGTCGGGAATCATGATTTGAAACTACGCAAGCTGCCTAGCCAGCTCAGGCCCATCAACCATCTCAGTTTAGGCACTCATTTTTGCGTCGTGCATGATCCAGCGATTGCGACAGGCGAGACCATGCACCTAGCAGGGCACTGGCATCCGGTGGTGAAGATCCCAGATGGGCACCGCACCTCCTTGCGTCTACCGTGTTTTCTCCTCCGCGCTAATACGCTTGTCCTCCCAGCCTATGGGAGCTTCACAGGCGGTGCGATATTCAAGCCAGAGCCGCAGGACCGAGTGTTCGTGACCTTGCGCGAGGCCGTCGTTGAGCTACCGCCTGCCTTGATATTTTGACTACGGATTCTTGCTTGGCCATTTTCCGGAATGCCGCTAGCATTCACCCTTCCTTGCCCATCCATGACCCCTGCTGAAAAATTTGCACAACACGTTCTTCCTACTTACGGGCGATATCCGCTGGTGCCAGTGCGCGGAGTGGGCTGCCGGCTGTGGGATGCCGATGGGAAGAGCTATCTCGACTTTTGCATGGGCATTGCCGTGTGCTCGCTGGGCCATTGTCACCCACGGTTAGTCGAGGCCATCCGCGCCCAGGCCAATGAGCTCATCCATGTTTCCAATCTCTATCAGATCCCACTGCAAGCAGACTTGGCCGAGGAAATCAACGTCCATCACGTCCGCATCCCCGGCAAACTCTTCTTCTCAAACTCAGGCGCAGAGGCTAACGATGGATTGATCAAATCCGCCCGCCGCTTTGGCCGGAAGCGCCCGCACGCAGATGGCAGCCAGCGCTACGAAGTCATTTCCTTCCTTCAATCCTTCCATGGCCGCACGCTCGGAGCCATGTCCGCCACTGGCCAAGCAAAGATCCAAGATGGCTTTGATCCTCTATTACCTGGATTTCGCTACCTGCCCTTCAATGACATTGGGGCACTCGAAAATGCCGTCCACCCAGAGACCGCTGCTATTCTGTTAGAGCCCATCCAAGGTGAAGGCGGCGTGCATCCCGCTACCCCCGAGTTTCTACGCGCAGTGGCGGACCTCTGCAAAAAACATGATTTACTCCTACTCATCGATGAGGTGCAAGCCGGCTTCGGCCGCTGTGGCGATGCCATGGCATGGCGCATGATCGCCCCAGAAATCAAGCCTGATGGGATCTCATGGGCCAAGGGCATGGGCGGCGGCGTGCCCATTGGTTCGTTCTGGTTGAGCGATCGCCCAGTCGCTCCCGATGGCACGGCCCTTTCCTCCTTGATGGGCCCCGGTTCTCACGGCTCCACCTATGGCGGGAATCCACTCGTCTGCGCTGCCTCGCTGGCCGTGCTCAAGGAGATCCGCGAGAAGGACCTCGCGATGAATGCCATTTTGATGGAAGTCCGCATCCGCGAAACGATCAAGTCTTGGAAGCTGCCCATCGTCACGGAAATCAGAGGCCAAGGTCTGCTCTTAGGCGTCGCGCTGGATCCGGCTCTCGTCTCCACTCCCGAGGGAATGACGCCTGCCTCAGTAGTGGTTGCGAAATTGTTAGAAAACGGCCTCATCGTCCCACCCGCCGGGCCGCACACGTTCCGGTTGCTGCCTCCGCTCAATGTCACGGACGCGGAAATCGATGAAGCCCTCGCCATCATCCGGCTCACACTTGAGGCGCTGATTCCCGCAGACTCGCTCGTCGCATTATGAACCACTTTCTCTCCATCGCAGAACTCAGCGCCCTACAAATTTCAAGCTTGCTGGATTCTGCGGCAGAGTTGAAACGCCAGCGTGGCAGCGATAGCAAACAACTCGCCGGACAAACATGGGCGCTCATGTTCACAAAGTCCTCCACCCGCACCCGCGTATCATTCGAGGTGGGCATCCGCGAGCTAGGCGGAAATCCATTATTTCTGTCTGGCAATGACATCCAGCTAGGCCGCGGCGAGCCGATCAAAGACACCGCTCGCGTTCTCGGGCGGATGGTCCACGGCGCCATCATCCGCACCTTCGCCCAGCAAGATGTGGTTGACTTCGCGCACTTCTCCGGAATTCCCACCGTGAATGCGCTCACCGATGACGAGCACCCGTGCCAAATCCTCGCAGACCTCCTCACCGTCCGGGAAAAACTCGGCGGCTGGGGTGGGAAAAAAATTGCGTTCATCGGCGATGGATTTTCTAACATGACCATCTCTTGGATGTGGGCCGCCAAACACCTCGGCTTCCAGCTAGCGATCGCCGCGCCACCCGCTTGCCAGCCCCCACCCGATTTCCTTGCCGCACTTGCCGCGCCGAATGTCTCAATTACTACAAATCCCATAGAAGCTGCCGAAGCTGCGGATGTGATCAATACCGATGTCTGGCTCTCCATGGGCCAAGAAGGGCAAAAGGAAAAAGAACTAGAATTCGCCGGCTTCCAAGTGGACTCGCAGCTTCTCACCGCCGCCGCCCCCGGCCACATCGTGCTCCACTGCCTGCCCGCCTACCGTGGCAAAGAGATCAGCGAGGAAACGCTTGAGTTGCACGCTCCCACCATTTTTCAACAAGCAGAAAACCGCCTCCACGCCCAAAAAGCCATCTTGGTGGCCTTGGCAGTGCGGTAGTTGCGCACGCTCCAAGGTCCGCTTTATTTTGCCTTGCAGGCATCTACGGGGAAGTTAGAGTTCACGGATAAGCATTAGAAGTGTGCTTTGTAAAAAAACCAATGCTACTCAAAACCCAACCCTGCCGACTATGAAATGGGTCATTATTGCCGGTCTCAGCAGCTTGCTTGCGGTGTCTTGCGCACCAGTTCGTGCCCCTGAGCCTACTCCACCCACCTACGTCGCTCCTTCCAGATAGCTCGGCTCCTCAGAGAAAACTCACGTGCTTCCCTTCTCCGGTATTGCCAATCCTTAAAATCCTCTTCTTAGTCCTCAAACCATCGCTTCCCATAGTTCCATGACCCGTATTATCACCGCACTACTCGCCTCCGTTTTCACACTTCTTCTTGCTGCTTGCGGCTGTTGCACCAGTGATGTGAAGCCTCCAGGTCTCCGTCCCTTGCCACAGTTTAAAGAGATTCAATCTACCTCTGAAGTGGATTCCAGCTCTTCCAAGTGAGGCGAGCTGGCTTTTATCGCCCCGGTTCTTCGTTCTAAATCCCCCCCGAGTGGCTCGGGGGCCGTCATATTTTGCCGGGATTTTATGACTCTTTTAAAATAAGAGTGTTTCAGACCACAAAGCCAACCACCCATGAGTCCCCGCAAGGTCAAGGCATTGGATTCGCGCTTCAATGGGCCGTTGCGTCACTATCATCGGTCGAACGTCCGTCCTGAGAAATCTTGGGAAGAATGGACTGAGGGCAAGGCACCCGCTGGGAAACAGGGGTTCAAGTTGTGGCTGGTGATTCTCACGATCTTGGGGATGGCTGCCCTCATCGCGATCATCGTAGGGCTGTTTGTTGAAATGCAGTAAAAAGCCTGCGCCCTCTATTTGGGATGAGCGGCGCGTGCGGATGGCCGCAACTTTTTTATGAAACCCACATGCGGCTTTGACAATCACTGCCCGCGTGGGCAGTTTCCCTCCCCCGCTGCAACCACAGCGGATTTATTATGGGAAAAAGCCTCTTCCAAAAAGTCTGGGACGCTCACACGGTCGGCACCATCGCGGATGGCCGCACGCAGCTCTTCATTGGCACGCATTTGATCCACGAGGTCACCTCGCCGCAAGCCTTCGGGATGCTGCGCGATCTCGGGCTCAAGGTGAAGTTTCCAAAGCGCACCTTCGCCACCGTGGATCACATCGTGCCCACCGTGAATCAAGATGCCCCGCAAGATCCACTCGCCGCAGAAATGATGCAGGCGCTGCGCAACAATGCGGATGACTTCGGTGTCACGTATTTTGATTTAGCCTCGGGAAAACAAGGGATCGTGCATGTGGTGGGGCCAGAGCAAGGCATCACTCAGCCCGGCACTACGATTGCTTGCGGGGATTCTCACACGGCCACTCACGGCGCGTTTGGAGCCATCGCATTCGGCATTGGCACCACCCAAGTGCGTGATGTTTTGGCCACGCAGACTTTAGCGTTAGAGGAGCTGAAAGTGCGCCGCATCGAAGTCAATGGGGATCTTGCGCCCGGGGTCTATGCCAAGGATGTTATCCTGCACATCATCCGCCTCCTCGGTGCGAAAGGCGGCATTGGCTACGCTTATGAATATGCGGGCAATGTTTTTGATAGGATGTCCATGGAGGAGCGGATGACCGTTTGCAACATGTCCATTGAGGGCGGAGCGCGCTGCGGCTATGTGAATCCAGATGCGAAAACGGTGGCCTATCTAAGCGGCCGTCCTTACGTGGACATGTCTGATTTCAATGCCACAGCAGCGCGTTGGCTATCCTTCGCATCGGATGCTGATGCGCACTTTGATAGCATCGTAAAAATCAATGCTGCCGAGATCGAACCCACCGTGACGTGGGGGATCTCGCCAGACCAAGGGATTTCCATTACTGAAAACATCCCAGACCCTGCCTGCGCTGGGACACCCCTGGAAAAGGCTTCCATCGAGGAGGCGTTGCAATACATGAAGCTCGCCGCCGGCACACCCATCAAGGGCGTCAAAATCGATGTCGCATTCATCGGCTCATGCACGAATGGGCGGATCTCGGATTTTCGAGAAGTCGCGAAATACATCCGTGGCCACAAGGTCGCCGCTGGAGTCACTGCCATCGTCGTTCCCGGCTCGCAGATCGTCGCGCACCAATGCGAACAAGAAGGCCTACCGGAAATTTTTCGCGCGGCTGGCTTCGAGTGGCGGGCAGCAGGTTGCTCCATGTGCCTTGCTATGAATCCGGATAAACTTGTGGGAGATCAGCTCTGCGCTTCCTCGTCTAACAGAAACTTCAAAGGCCGCCAAGGCTCACCCACTGGCCGCACCATTTTGATGTCGCCTGTGATGGTCGCCGCTGCTGCCATCACCGGTTCCATCGCAGATGCCCGCGAGCTTTTCACCTTGGAAGTCCCCGCCGCTGTGGCCTAACAGAAAACCTTCATCTCATCTTTTTATGGCACTTGATCCCGTTCCTTTCGTCACTGGCCGCGCAGTTTTCATCCCCGGCGCAGACATCGATACCGACCGTATCATCCCAGCGCGCTTCATGAAATGCGTCACCTTCGATGGCCTCGGGGAATTTGCTTTCTACGATGTGCGGTTCGACTCGGAAACGGGTGAAAAAACTGCCCATCCGCTCAATGATCCGCGCTTTAGCCAAGCTTCCATCCTCGTCGCTGGGGTGAATTTCGGTTGCGGCTCCTCACGCGAGCACGCCCCGCAATCGCTCCGAAAATACGGCTTCAATGGGGTGATCGCAGAGTCTTTCGCGGAAATTTTTTACGGAAATTCTACTACCCTCGCCATGCCATGCGTGATGGCCAGTGCTGCTGGCATCATCGCCATCAAGGAAGCAATCGAAACTGATCCCACCGTGGAACTGACCATCGATGTGAAAGCCCTCAAAGTCCGCAGCTCCAGCGGCCTCGATATCCCCGTCACCATGCCGGACTCTGCCCGCGAGGCTCTACTTTCCGGGCGTTGGGACCCCATTCAAGAGTTGTTAGACAACGAAACAGCGATTGAGCGCAAAGCCGCAGAACTTCATTACGCTTAGCCACTTAGCCCCATTAGCCAGTGGCAGGTGTTTGGCCGCACCATTTCCCTTTAATGAGAACCTCCTTGGGATCGGCAGGTAGTCCGAGTCGGTTCGTGTGCAGGCCTTCCACCACGAGATCGAAGGCGGCAGCACCCACGGCTTGCAAATTCCCATGGATGCCGGGCCAGATCTCCATTTCCGTCTGAGTCCGGTATAGGTAGGCGAGGCCAAGGTCTTCAGGGATGCGCAGGCCGGCTCTGGCGAGCCAGCTTTTGACGGGAAATTTATAAACCAAGAGCGAGTCTGGCTGCTCGCGGTGGAGCCATTTTGTGAACTCCTGTTCCTCATTGCCTGCCGCAAGGATGAGTGGGATGCAGCGGTCTGGCGCAGCTTGGCGCGTTTGCCAATCGAGCGCGCCGCCCGACCATAGGTAGCCAGAAATTCGATTGTTGAATTCTGGCACAACGAGGCCGGTGCGGCGATAGCCAATCGCCCGCAGTTCCGCCAAGGCGAGCTGGACGTTGAAAAAGCCGTGGAAGTTCGCGCGGTCCACCGGGATTTCACGGAAGTAGGTGCTCAGTCCCGCCACGGTGAATTTGCCGATGGCAAGATCGGCCTGCTCGGTGCGGTCTCGGGAAAATCCGAACAAGATGCCGCGGATGCTGCGGGTGAGCAGGGATTTTTCCAATTTCGCGGCATCGTAGGCATAGGCGCTCATGGGAAACTCCTCGATTCGGTAGCCAAGCTCGCCAGCGCGGCGGCAAATGCCCGCATACTCCCACTTACAAACGTCCTTCGATTTCCAGCCACCCTCGCCGTGGTAATCGGTGACGAGTGCGACGGTGCCCACCTCACTGCCGCCGCGTTTTTTCCGGCTAGCCATGAGCGCGCTGACGAGTGGATTCGGGCGGTAGCTGAGTGTGTCCGCGAGTTTTTCCACGCGCTCACGGGTGGTTTGGCTGATGCGAGGATCGCCCTTCAAAGCGCGGGAAATGGTGGATTCTGAAAGGCTGAGCGCCTTTGCTAGCGAAGACATGGTGACGCGATCTTCCATGGCTTCACTCCAAGCAGATTCCGTGCGCAATGATGTGCATGAAATACGCCCTGCGATTTTCAGGGTGAAAGAGTGGCTGGCCCGCGCGGTGCTTTATCAACTCCTGTCCAGTGTCTGGACCCTCGAATCCCCAACCAAATACCACCATGCCGAAAGTAGAAAAAGAGATGCATAAGAACGGAGATTTCCTCGTCGATTACGAAGAGAAGGTGTTCGAGGATTTTAAGGCGGAGCCAGGTGAGAAGGCGCTGGTGACGTTCCACACCATGGCCTTTGAGGGATCGATCGCAATTGTCAATACACTCTCTGCCACGCGTCTTCTGCGGAAAGGCTATGAGACATCCATCTTACTCTACGGACCGGGTGTAACCATGGGCTTCCAGCGTGGTTTCCCGACTCTCGGCGACGAAGCCTTCCCCGGGCACTTGTTTGTGAACCAACGCCTCACAAAATTCATGGAGGAAGGTGGCAAAGTGTATGCCTGCCGTTTTTCCACGCAGGCGCTGTATGGGCAGACGGAAAAGGCGTTTATCCCCGGAATCATCCCCATCAATCCGCTGGATGTGCTGGACTGCATCCTCATGCATAAGAAGTGCAATGCGGTGATCATGGACTCATGGACGGTCTAAGATCATGAAAAAAATCCGAGCAGCGGCCATCCAGATCGCCCCCGACCTCAGCGGTGCGAGCGGCACCATTGATCGTATGGTCATTGCCATCGCAGAAGCTGCGGACGCGGGCGTGGAGCTGGCCGTTTTTCCGGAAACGTTCGTTCCCTACTATCCTTACTTTTCCTTTGTCGAGCCACCATTCGCATCGGGAAAAGCACACCAGAAATTGTATCGCGAGGCGGTGGAAGTTCCTGGTCCGCTGGCCCAGCGGCTGTCCCGTGCGGCGGCGAGTCACCGGATTGTGCTCGTGGTGGGCGTGAATGAGCGGGACGGTGGATCGCTCTACAACTCGCAGCTTATCTACGATTCGGATGGCGAGCTGCTTTTGAAACGCCGGAAAATCACACCCACATTCCATGAGCGCATGATCTGGGGCCAAGGCGATGGTTCTGGTCTGCGCACCGTGGCCACCGCCGTGGGGCAGATCGGCGCACTTGCCTGTTGGGAACATTACAATCCACTGGCCCGCTACACATTGATGGCTGGCCGCGAGGAAATCCATTGTGCGCAGTTTCCCGGCTCCATGGTCGGGCAGATTTTTGCCGATCAAATCGAGGTCACCATCCGCCACCACGCGCTGGAGGCCGGTTGCTTTGTGGTAAATTCCACGGGGTGGCTTACTGACGCGCAAATCGTGGAAATCACACCAGACCCGGAAAAACAAAAGGCGCTGCGGGGCGGGTGTTTTTCCGCAATCATCGCGCCAGACGGTTCGCACTTGTGCCAACCAATCACCGAGGGAGAAGGCATGGCAATTGCTGACCTAGACTTCGAACTCATCACCAAGCGGAAGCGGATGATGGACTCCGTGGGCCACTACAGCAGGCCAGACCTATTCGATCTCCGCGTGGATACAACCGTGCGCCCCACCCTTACCGAAATTTCTCAAGATGCAGACACTCGACTTCCCATCCGCCTTGCTCACGCAGAAGCAATGGCTGCTCTCTGAGCTCCAATCCGCCGGACTCCGCGTTGGTTTGGCCGCTGCCAGCGCACCCTCACGCAGCGGCGGCGCGGGGCCTACAGATCACAAGGCGGTCACCATTTTGGGCACCACCATCATGGTGCCCATCCACACTCGGGGTGCTGCATCTTCTCCGTTTTCCACCGGACCAGCCACAGCAAATGGCCAAGCCGCTTTGTTCCGCGAGGGTGTGCAAATCGCGATGATTCATTTCCCGCCAGAGCCGAAATTCTACGGACTGCATACGGCAGGCGGCATCCCGTATTGGAAAATCGCGCAGCTCCACTCGCAGCGCGTGCTCGCCACCACGCTGCTGCAGACATGCATCCGTTATGGGAATTCCAGCACGCGCTGCCAGTTCTGTGCCATCGGTGAGTCGCTCAAGGCAGGCCGCACCATCAAGGAAAAATCACCTGCCCAGCTCGCGGAGGTGGCTGCCGCAGCGCAGCGTTTGGATGGTATCGATAATGTGGTCATGACCACTGGCACACCACCGACTTCTGATCGCGGAGCGGCGGTGCTTGCCGCTGCTGCATTTGCGATCAAGCAAGCCACCCATCTCCCCATCCAAGCCCAATGCGAGCCGCCGGATGATTTCCACTGGTTCGTCAGGCTCCGTGCAAATGGCGTGGATTCCCTAGGCATGCATCTGGAAGCGTGGGACGATGCCGTCCGCCAACGGATCATGCCGGGAAAAGCCGAGGTGCCGATGTCTTACTACATGGAAGCATTTTCCGCTGCGGTGAAGGTTTTTGGCCGCGGCCAAGTGAGCACCTACCTGCTCGCTGGACTGGGCGATAGCGTTGAGGGCCTGCTAGATGCCAGCCGACAGCTCATTTCGCTGGGCGTTTATCCCTTCGTCGTGCCCTTTGTCCCCGTCACGGGCACCCCGCTTGCTGGCCACGCCCCGCCCACGGCTGAGTTCATGAAAGCCGTGCTCGCCCCGCTCGGTGCAATGCTCACGGAAGCTGGCATGACTTCTGATACGGTAAAGGCTGGCTGCGCGAAATGCGGTGCATGCAGCTCACTTTCCTCGTTCGAGAGAACCGCCTCACCCACCTGCTCCCATGCCTGAGACCACCTTCACCGCAGAACTCCCAGATGGGACTTTTCAGCCTTGCTACTCGCCTTCCTCGGTCGTGAAAAAGTATTTTAAACCCGGTCAAGTCCTCCCTGCCGCCGAGTTTATCGAGCTCTCCCGTGCCGCCTTGACGGAAGCCTCAGAACGCGTGCGACAGAAATTCGGATTTTCCTGCACCGCCGCATCCGCCTCGCTCAGCGATATCGAGCGCTGGGCTGGCGCACTCCCGCCAGACACTCCTTTGATGATCCTTCACATCAGCTAAGCCATGCCATTTGCAGAAACTGAATACATTTCCGTCATCATCATCGGTGGTGGCCAAGCGGGACTATGCGCCAGCTACTGCCTCCGCCAGCGCGGCGTGGACGATCACATCATCTTGGAAAAACACCGCATCGGCCACTCATGGCGCGAAGAGCGGTGGGATAGCTTTTGCCTCGTCACGCCCAATCACCAATGCCGCCTGCCTGGCCATCACTATGATGGCAGCGATCCCGAGGGCTTCATGGTAAAGGATGAAATTGTGGATTATATCGAGCGCTATGCAGCTAAATTTCGCCCGCCAGTTTTGGAAGGTATCACCGTCACCTCCGTCACTAAGCGCGATGGCTATTTCTACGTCACCACGGATCATGGGAACTGGTATTGTGACGATGTCATCGTGGCGATCGGCGGATTCCACACGCCATTCGTCCCGCCGGGTGCAGAGAGAATTCCGGACTCGATTGCACAAATCCATTCTGCCGCTTACCGCCGGCCCGCGCAGATTCCCGCTGGGGAAACTCTCATCGTAGGCTCTGGCCAATCCGGCGTGCAAATCATGGAAGACCTTCACCTCGAAGGGCGCAAAGTACACCTCTGCCTCGGCAATGCCCCGCGCTCACCGCGCCGCTACCGTGGCAAAGATGCGGTGACTTGGCTGGAAGAAATGGGCTATTACAAGACCACCATCGCCGCTCATCCGGATAAGGCCAAAGCCATCAATGGCACCAATCATTATCTCACCGGCCGCGACGGCGGGCATGAGATCGATCTCCGAAAATTCGCACTCGCGGGCGTAAAACTTTACGGCTTCGTCGAGGGAATCGATTTCGAGAAACTCACCATCCGCCAAGACCTCGCGGCCAAGCTCGATAGCGCGGATAGATCCTACAATGGCATCTGCCAGCGCATCGATGACTACCTTGCACACGCTGGCATTGCTGCCCCAGAAGAACCGCATTATTCGCCCGTCTGGGTGCCCGAATCAGAGCCTACCGCACTCAACTTCGCGGAGAACAATATCACCAGCATCGTCTGGTGCATCGGCTTCCAGCCAAATTTTAAATTCATTAAGCTACCCGTGTTTAACATGCGCGGCTTCCCCGAGACAGACCGTGGCGTTACCGAAATTCCGGGTCTTTATTTCCTCGGCCTCCCTTGGCAGCACACATGGGGCTCTGCGAGATTTTCCGGCATCGCCGAGGATGCGGATTACCTCGCCATGAAGATCCAAGCCAGCATCCCAGAACCGATCCACTCATGATTCTCGAAAAATTTCCCGCCTACAGCCCGCACGATTTTGTCTTCAAGATTGCGAAAACTACGGCAGACCTCGCGGGGTTTTTCTCTGTCCGGCGCGAAATTTTCTGCGATGAACAAAAGCTTTTTTACCAGCATGATCAGGATCTCTTTGATGAAGCGATGATCCCCATCGTCTGCAAGACGCTCATCGCAGGCATGGAAGATACCGTCGCCGGAGTGGTCCGGATCGATGAGCGCAAGCCCGGCATCTGGCATGGCTCGCGCCTCGGGGTGGCCGCTGGATTCCGGCGTATCCACCGCTTCAGCCCGGGCGTGGCGGTGAGGAATTTACAACCCTGTTATCACGGGCTAGGTGCACTGGGGGCTGGGTTGATTTACAAGGCGGTTTCCACGGCAAATGCGCTGGGCTGCCATGAATTCCTCGCCACGGTCCAACACCAAAATGCACGATTTTTTCAAAGGCTTCACTGGGAATCTCTCGGGGAGATCCAACTTCACGGTATCCTCCATGTTAAAATGCGGGCGGATCTTTCTCACTATCGTGCGGCAGCGCGCGTCGCCTAAATGATTGATTTAGCCGCACTCGCGCGATTCCTTTCTAGCCACCCTGCCGTGGTCGAGAAAGCGGGAATTCACCAGGCATATCGCCACGCGGACGGGGTTTCCGGCGGAATCCAATTGGGCGACGACTGCGCGACGATCTCTCATCCCTCAGGATCTGGCCATTTACTCTTTGCTGCGGAGGGAATGCTGGATTCGTTCGTCGAGGATGATCCATGGTTCGCAGGCTATTGCGCGGTGATGGTAAATCTATCAGACGTGGCGGCGATGGGCGGTCGTCCAATCGCAATCACAGACATTTTGTGGACGCCCTCGGATGAAATTTCCTCTCTGATCTGGCAGGGAATGCGGGCTGCGGCACAGGCATACGGTGTGCCGATCGTGGGCGGCCACACCACTCGCACTGACTCGGGAAAAGCGATGCTCGGCGCCGCAGTGCTCGGTCATGCAGGCGATCGATTACTCACAAGTTTCCATGTGGCAGCGGGCGACGATCTAGTCATCGCCGTGGACTTAAACGGGCGCTACCACGGCGATAAACCATTCTGGGATGCCAGTACATCCGCATCTCCCGCGAGGCTCCAAGCAGATCTTCAGCTGCTGCCCACTCTCGCGGAACAAGGCATCTGCAGCGCGGGAAAAGATATCAGCAATGGCGGGCTGATCGGCACGCTCGCCATGCTCTGC
>JAYULG010000065.1:0-18232 GCA_043763755.1 Akkermansiaceae bacterium
GATTTGAGGATGCTAACGACATGGCAGATCTTGTTCGTGTGGAGCCAATCGCATTGCTGCCGACCCAAGCGGGATGTGCGGTCTTTCTGGGTGATGGAAAAAAGGTCATCGTTTTTTACATCGATCCGGGTGTGGGCGCCTCGATCAATGCGTCGCTTAGTGGTCAACAACCGGCGCGACCTTTGACGCATGATCTTTATTTACTCACGCTTCAGGGCTTTGGTGCAAAAATAATGCGAGCGGTGATTGTACGCATGGAGGCGGAAGTTTATTACGCCCGCCTAATCGTCGAGGCGCAAAATGAGATTATGGAACGAAAAATTATTGAACTTGATGCCCGCCCATCAGACTGCCTTGCGTTGGTCGTGCGCTGCCATGCGCCGTTCTTTGTAGTTAGAGAGCTTTGGGAGCGGCTAGAAGATATGTCAGCAGTTCTCGCGGAAATGCAACAAGCCAACGGCGATGGTGATGTGATTTGAGCACCACAGGTGACCCAACGAATCTACGACGCACTGGACCCTAAATCCTCGGTAATGATCAAAGACGCACGGCAAGGCGCGTTTGTTTACTGAGCGGGAATTCTTTGGCTTTATTGAGATGGGAACGCCGATGAATGCCCACCAGAATTCCTACAGCAGCTAAACTGAATATAAGACTTGTGCCACCATAGCTTACAAATGGAAGTGGCAGACCGTCGTTAGGTAAGAGGGCAGTCGTCACCGCGATATTCTGTATTGCAGGAACTACGATTACACAGGTGAGGCCAAGCGCCACGCAGCGGTTAAAAATCGTGGTGGATTGGAGTGCAATGCCACATCCACACACTGCGATCAATACGTAGCACAAGACGACTCCAAGCGTGAATGGCAGGCCTAACTCTTCGCCTATAACTGGGAAAATGAAATCGATGTGCGCGAAAGTGAGCGTCCCAAATTTTTCAACTCCATTGCCAAGGCCCACTCCCCAAGGCCCCCCATTGCCGAGGGCTAACAAGGCACGCCACTGCTGCATACCTCGGTCTAGCTGATGCAGTGGATTCTCAAGATCCAGCCACGCCTCAATCCGGCCCCATCGGTTTACATCATGACGGACAAAAAAGTATGCGCCACATGCCGCAACGGTGAATGTAGGTATTAGGTAAATCAATCTTGTTCCTATACAAAAAAGAATCGCTGCCACGGCGATAGATAATGAGAGGGCGGAGCCTACATCAGTCTGGCAGGCGATTAACAAAATAGGGATCCCTGCGATCAACCCGGGAATAAAGAAACCTCGCCAAAATGTGGGGATCTCAGTTTGCCACCGCGCAAGCCAAGCAGCTAAACAAATGACTACCACCACTTTCGCTAACTCTGAAGGCTGAAATTGACCAATCCCGGGAAGCTGGATCCACCTCTTTGATCCAAAAATTGAAACTCCTATACCGGGTATATAACAAAGAGCAAGTAATAGAAACACCGCACCAAATAGCCAAGGGGCCAGCTTTCTAATACGCTCTTGGGGAAAGCGTGCCGCAGCAAATGCTACCCCTAATCCGAGCACAACCATGAGCGATTGCCGACTCAAAAAATGATACGGATTTTCCACCCCTTTTACCCACACGCTTGTGCTTGCCAGCATCGTCAAGCCAAGCGCTACTAGAGCGCATACTGCGGCGCAGAGGATTGTAGAGCAATGGCGAGTCATCAAATGGAAAATCTAATTTGGAATTACAAGGCTCATACCCGTCCGCACTTTGCGCGCATCTGAAATAGCATTTACCTTCATGAGTTGAGCCTGATCGACATTGAAGCGATTGGCAATCCTCCAAATGCTGTCACCTGCTTTCACTGTATAAGTCTTTTTAGACGCTAAAGTCGAGGAATCTTGCCGGGTCTGTGCCGCTGGCGGTCGAGAAATAGGGCGTATCAACTGTGCTTGTTTAGTAGCAACCGATGGCGGAACAACATCAACCATCCCATCATTCACGGGGATAGCCTGTGGAGGCCGTAGCGCCGTGACCTCTTCTGGCTCAATTGCAACAATGCGCCTTGGCGGGATCTTGAGAAGCGTACCTGAACCAATTTTTATATGTTTATTAAGCAAGCGCAGATCTGCTTCATTCACACCCTGTGCAAGAGCGATACGAGTATAATTGTCTCCAGTCTTTACGATATATGGTTGTTCACCTGATGCTAGGCGTGGTAGATCAAGTTGCCTCTCTTTCTCAAGAGTAGAATGTGAAGCCAATGTGTTTTTCGGTTTGGAATTCACTAATCCTTCACCACCAGGGCGACCATCTAAAAAGCGTTGGTGAACAAAGATCAAGCCAATAGCTACAATGTGCACGAGAAATATAATGATAAGCGCTTTCGAGATTTTCGAACCACCTTCTTCCTCATCAAAATCGGAAGCAGAAGCAGCCGCCGCGACCCGCTGTTTACGGTTCCGAGTCACTGCGCTCAGACGTTTGAAAAGGCCTTTCGGAGCGGGGCAACGCTTTACGGGAAGTGTGTTTAATTTCATAAAATTGTTACCGAAGTTGATGAACGAGATCTCGGAAAGTATTGCCGCGTTGCTCGTAACCGGAAAATTGATCAAAAGAAGATGTCCCTGGGGATAACAAAATGGTGGAACCATAGGGCGCGAGACTTCGTGCCACTGCGACTGCATCACTCAATGTCGCAACTGCCTCCGTGCATACGGCACTTGAGAAAAGATCTGCCAGTGAGCGCGCGATTTGACCAAATGTTACGACTGCCAGCACTCCCCCGCTGAGCAAAGAAATCACTGGCCGATAATCCAGCCCTTTGTCTTTTCCTCCCGCAATGAGTACGACGGGACGGAGTTGTGATCTCAATGCACTTTCCAATGCATGCAGATTGGTGGCCTTGGAGTCGTTGATATACTCAACACCATCCAGCGTGCGAATTAACTCACAGCGGTGGGGCGGTGGCGAGTAGCCTAGCAGCGCTTCTCGTATGATCGTAAGCGGCACTCCCAACGCCTCACAAGCTGCTAGCGCGGCCATTAGATTCTCTGCGTTATGCAGGCCTCGGAGGTTAGTATCAGCTTCTAAGTTTAAACATTCTTTGTCTCGATGGATGATCATTGTGCCATTTGAGAACCAATCTGCCGTTGCATCAGTTGTTGAAAAGCTTACACATTGCGCGGCAAGATTAGGTATATCTTCACCAAACCTGACTATAGCAATATCATTGTAATCTTGAGCTTGGAAAATCCGTAGTTTCGCCGCTTTATAGTCATCCACCGTAGGATAACGATCCATGTGATCTGGTGCAAAGTTTAACCAAATCGCGACGGCGGGGCGCAGCAAATGAGTCGTTTCTAATTGAAAAGAGCTTAATTCCAATGAGACGACTTCTGGCGGATTCATCTGCATCACCACCTCGGCAAATGGCGTGCCATAATTGCCACAAGCAGTGCCGCCCAACGAGGCATGTGCAAGAATGCGTGCAATCAACTCCGTTGTCGTTGTTTTGCCATTGGTGCCCGTGATTCCTATAATTCTGCCTTGGTAAAAGCGCGCTGCTAGCTCTACTTCCCCGATCACCTCGCCTGCATGTTGGGAAAATGCGGCCACATATTCACCATAAGTATCGATTCCCGGACTCACCACCAGCAGGTCACAAACCACTTCACGCCCTTGCTCCGCAGTAGCATTGGGATAAATCATAACACCTTCCGGCATTCCTGCAAATGACTCTACTCCTGCACAATCCCAAGCTGAAACTGAGGCCCCTTCGCGCAGCGCAAGAGCCGCCGCAGCTCTTCCACTGCGGCCCACTCCGAGAATTGCGATATGTTTACCAACAAGGTGCATCTTATTAGGCGATTTTGAGCAGTGCTAGACCGAAAAGAGCGAGCATGATTGAGATGATCCAAAATCGGATAATCACCTGATTCTCATGCCACCCAAGAAGCTCGAAATGGTGGTGGATGGGAGACATTTTAAAGACGCGCTTTTTACGCAATTTAAAACTGCCCACTTGAATAATCACGGACATTGCTTCCATCACAAAGACTCCACCAATGATGACGAGTAGAAGCTCTTGTTTGGTACAAATCGCCGCAGTCCCTAGCGCACCGCCGATTGCTAGAGAACCCGTGTCCCCCATAAAGACTTTTGCCGGATGGCAGTTGAACCATAGGAAGCCGAAGCCGGCACCCACCAAAGCCATCATGAAAATAGCAAGTTCCCCGATATAACGATTGTGAGGAATCACTAAATATTCGGTAGCCATATAAAAATGTCCTGCAAGATAGGCGAGAAATGCGTGTGAAAGCGCTACGCTGATAGTCGTTCCAGTCGCTAGTCCATCAAGGCCATCCGTGAGATTCACTGCGTTTGAGCAGCCTACGATCACCAGCGCAAAAAAAGGAATAATAAGCCACCCGAGATTTACCAATGGCTCCTTGATGAGTGGAAAGCATACTGCACCCACATCAATTGGATTTTGACCAAGACGATAGCCTGCCAGGCCATCTGCCAATTGCTGAGGAGTGGCACCAAAGCCTGAAATCTCCGTTTTAAAGTAAATAAAACACCCGGCAACGAGAGCGATAAACAATTGCCACCCTAGTTTACGGCGACTGCTGATTCCGTCAGATTTTTTTTCTTTTACTTTCTTATAATCATCGCAAAAACCGAGCAGCCCACATGCCACCATCGTACATGCACAAACGGCGATGAAAGGATTTAGCGGACGTGCGCAGATGAGCGTCGCAATGATCACAGAACCGATGATCAGCACGCCACCCATCGTGGGTGTGCCGAGTTTCCCACCATGGAGTTCAGCAAGTTTATGCACTTCTTCAGCCGTCCGAATAGGCTGTCCGACTTTGAGCGAAATTAACTTACGGATCACCCTCGGGCCGAATGTTACTGATAGGAGGAATGATAACAATCCTGCTGTGGCAGCGCGGAAGGTGATATATTGAAATAGATTGAGAAATGAAAAGGTATGTGCCCATCCTTCCCCACCCTTAGCTTGTTCAGCTTGGAAGGCTTGATACCAAAAATCATAGATTGCAGGTAGCATCAGCTTCGTGGAAATACAGCATTCATCACTCGTTCGACCATCGCGGTGCGGCTGCCTTTGAAAAGCACAACATCACCTGATTTCACCTCATTTTTAAGCCACTCTGCGGCTTCAATTAGATCCTCAAAATAGGGCGCATTTTTACCACCTTTCGCAATCGCTTCCGCACCTTGCCCCACAGCAATCAAATTCAACCCGTGTTCGATGGCAAGTTCACCAGTGCGCAAGTGTGCGGCCTCGGCAAATGTTCCTAGTTCACCCATTTTTCCCAATACCACAAAGCGACGGTTCCCCGTCTCCACCGCTGTTTCTGACAGAGTCGTGATAGCTGCGGCCATTGATTCCGGATTCGCATTATAGGTATCATCAATCACCGTCACGCCATCATACATATAACGCCCAAGTCTCCCTTTAGTCAGTAGGGCACTGGATAAGCCGCTTGCAATTTCAGCAGGAGAAACCCCTAGTTTCCAACCCACGCCAGCCGCTAAAAGTGCATTTGTGACCATGTGCCGCCCTGCAACGGGAAGTGCGACCTCGGCCTTCCCCACACCTTCGATGACTAAGGTAAAATCAGTCCCATCCGCACCGGGGCGGAGGTTTTCTGCACGGACGAGTCCGCGCCCGTTCCCCACCGCGATGATGGTGGCACGCGTGCGCTGCCTGAGATAATCGTGAAAATCACAGGTGGCAGGAATGAAAAGAATGCCGTCAGCAGGGAGTGCCCGGCCTAGCATTCCTTTCTCTTTTGCGATCGCCTCGCGAGATCCGAGAAACTCAATGTGCGCAGATCCGATGTTTGTGATAATTCCATACTTGGGCCGCGCAATTTCACATAGTGGCGCAATTTCACCTGAGTGATTCATGCCCATTTCCCATACTGCGGCTGTGTGATTTTCCGTAGTCGAAAGAACGGTAAGTGGTAAGCCTATGTGATTGTTGAGATTACCTTGCGTGGAACATACATTATAGCGCTGGGCCAAGACGGCTGCGGTAAAGTCTTTGGTGCTCGTCTTTCCATTGGAGCCTGTGATTCCTACAACTGGAAGATGCACTTGCTTACGCCACCAGCAAGCGAGGCGTTGTAGCGCTAATAGTGTATCCGCCACCACGATCACCGCACCATTGGACGGGACCTCGCCTTCCCAATGATGGACGATCACCACCGCAGCCCCACCAGAAAACGCTCTTACGGCGTATTGATCTCCATCGAAATTTTCCCCTTTTAGTCCGATGAAAATGCATGCGGAAGTGAGATGCCGTGTATCCGTAGAAACTCCGCCAAATGCGAGCACGTCAGCACATCCTGCGGCGAGTGGCACACCGAGGATGTCTGCGAGTTGCTGAGCGGATAGCGGCTTCATCTCAGTTCTGAAATCGTTTGGGCACGGTCTCGCAAAGCTTTACTTGCATGCTTGCGGTCGTCGAAGTCGATAGTTTCTGTTGATAGCTGTTGAGTGGTTTCATGGCCCTTGCCCGCGATGAGAATGATGTCACCTGATAGTGAACCTTGGACAGCGATCGAAATAGCCTCAGCCCTGTCTGGAAAAGTTCGATAAATTTCTCCGGTCATGCCGCCTTGGATTTCACGGATGATTTGCAATGGGTCTTCTGAGCGCGGATTATCCGAGGTGATCACGCAGGCATCGCTGTTTCGTGAAGCGGCAGCAGCCATCAGCGGGCGCTTGCCTTTATCCCGATCTCCGCCACAGCCGAAGACGGTGATTAAACGGCGAGGATGAAGTTCACGCAAAGTGCGGCATGCGTTCTCAAGAGCATCTGGCGTGTGGGCATAATCTACAAATACTGTCACGCCGCCTGCATTCCCGATGTTCTCCATCCGGCCTGGGACTTGCGGCGCATTCGCGAGGGCAGCGATCGCATCTCTGGGGCGGATGCCACACGCACTTGCGGCAGCGATAGCGGCAAGTAAGTTATATACATTGAAACGCCCGATTAGAGGAGCACGCACTAGATAAGTTTTGCCCTTGGCTGCTAGTTCAAACTCCATGCCCCGCGGACTTTGCCTGAAATTGTTTGCACGAAAATCACAATGCACGCCGAAGCCAAAGCGAATGACTGGAATTTTCCCATCAAGTGAGCTGGCAAGTTCAGCACCGTAAGCATCATCAATATTGATAACGGCGACAGGTTTTTTACCCATCCCATCCGCAGCTATACTAAAAAACCATCCCGCCTTCGCTTTAAAATAGGCCTCCATAGTGCCATGATAGTCGAGGTGATCTTGCGTGAGATTGGTAAATATACAAACATCGAAGCCGATGCCTGCGATGCGCTTCTGATGAATGCCATGAGAGGAAACTTCCATCGCCACTCCACGGCAGCCGTTTCCTAACATTTGTTTGAGCATGTTAGATAACTCGATGGATCCCGGAGTGGTATGCTTGGCGACTTCTCGGTTTTCTCCATCATCCACTAGAATAGTGCCTAACAGCCCTGCGCGATGCCATACTGTCTTCATCACGTGATGGAGTAAAAAGCTCGTAGTGGTCTTGCCATTCGTGCCAGTGACACCCGCAAGTTTCATGTCCTTCCATGGATGGCCTGCCATCACGGAAGCAAGCGTCGCCAGCGCTGCGCGGCTATCTGGCACATGGAGCCACGCAGCAGGTGCCGTGTAGTCTGCGGGCTGGGCAGACTCAGCGAGAATGGCAGTAGCACCTAAGGACAAGGCATCATTGATATAGCGGTGCCCATCGCGAGTTGTGCCACGGATCGCCGCAAAAATCATCCCTGGCACTACCTCATTTGAGATCGCAGTCAGGCCGTGGACCTCCACCTCTAGGGATCCGGCGCTAGTAACGCGTGTCAGACAGGAAACAAGATCGCGGAGAATCATCGGGAAGCGGCAGCAAGTGGAAGTGAAACGGGTTCGGTAGGCTGTAAATTCAAATAAGCTGCGACGCGGGTCCCAATTTTACTGAAGATCGGTGCTGCGATGGCACCGCCGTAGCGGTTGACCTTCTGTGTGCGAGGATCATCGATCACTACTAGGCAAACAAATTCTGGATTTCTGGCAGGCATCATACCACAGAATGATGTGATATAACTATTCGAGATATATCCACCTTTGGGGTTATGTTTTTGGACAGTGCCTGTTTTTCCCGCTACTTTAAATCCTTGCACGGCAGCCTTGGTAGCAGTGCCACCTGTTTCGACGACTTTTTGCAACGCCTCGCGCATCTTAGCGGCACATTTTTCAGTCATCACGGTAGTCACCACTTCGGGTTGATAGTCCTCTACGATCGTGCCGTCATTCGCAATGAGTGATTTGACAATGCGCGGCTTGCGCAGTTTGCCATCACTCGCAATGGCAGCGTATGCGGTGACAAGTTGCAGGGGTGTGACGTTGGTGGCGTAGCCGAAGCACGCACGAGAAAAATCCACTGCATTCCCGCTGTTTTTTGCGATCCCCGCGCTTTCACCGCTCAGGAGAATCCCAGTTTTTTTACCAAATCCGAAGCGATGGAGATACTCGAAGAATCGCTGTGAGCCAAGCTGCCGCGCAATCTTATAGGTCCCGATATTATTAGACTTTTGCAGCACTCCCGCGAATGTGAGCTGCCCTGCTGGATGATCATCTCTCATCTCTACATTACCATCCTTGTAGTAGCCGTTATGGCAAAAAATGGACGTATTCGGAGTCACGAGGCCTTCATTTAGTGCACCGGATGTCGCTACAATTTTAATCGTAGATCCTGGCTCGTAGATCGCCTGGATGGCATAGTTATAGCCCGTTTCAGAAATGTTTATTTTATGATTTAGATCGAAGTTTGGGCGGCTAACCATTGCGAGGATTTCACCCGTGTTTGGCTCCATTAGGATTACAGCACCTCGATTTGATTCAAATTCGGCTAGGCCGGCATCAAGCTCCTCTTCTACGATTGCTTGGATTCCCATATCTACCGTCAGCTTCACATTGAGGCCCGCCCGAGGAGGAAGAAGGCTTGCCGCATTTCCCGGCACCACGAGGCCATGCGCATCTCTGCAGTGCTCGCGTGAGCCATCTCTGCCAGCCAGAAATTCTTCCATGGAGCTCTCTACCCCAAAGCGCCCTACGACTTTTACCCGAGTCTTTCCATCCTCATCTGGCTGCTCGACTTCACCCGTAAAGCCAGTGAGGTGGGTGGCAAGTATCGGGGAGGCATACCAGCGTTTGATAGAGTTTTCAAACTCAAAGCCCTGCACCCAATGAGTATCTACCGAATCACGAAGTTGGTCTGCTAGATCTTGAGGTAGCTCCTTTTTGATCGCTATCCATTTTCCTTTGCTGTTTTCGATTTTATCCCGCAGCTCATCGCGACGCATACCCATAGGACGGGCGAGTAAACTTATAGCATAAGCTAGATGCTTTTGCACGATCACCTCAGATGTTTCATGATCCAGTAGGTCTCCACGGAGGCCATTGATGCGGCGGCGCTGTGTTTTACCATCTAGCTTATCCCAGCCTGGCTCCTCGCTAGCCATCTGATAGGCTAGACCATAGCTGGCTAGCTTGGGGTCCATGAGATGATTTTTATCTACAAAAACAGTGGAAACAGGGATGCTCTTTGCCATCGGCTCTTCGCGACGATCCACAATCATGCCGCGGATCGCAGGAATGACTTCTACACGATGGAATGCCTTCCGGGCGCGCTCTGCATAGTGTTTCCGATCTACTAGCTGTATCTGCACCAAGCGCGCAGAGAGCACGCTTAAACCAAGCACAAGGGCTGTGCAAAGCATGATGCAGCGTGTTTGGAAGCCAGTTTTCACGTTTTAAGGAAGAGAAGAAGCCACGCTTTGGCGCAATGCTTGGGAGTCATCAATATTTTCTACAACTCCGATGGGTATGGGACGGAGGAGCGAACGATTCTCGGCGATCTGCTTGCGGATCGTAAAGCGATTGAGCAATTGATCCATGCGCATTTGAGTGGTGCGTATATCGAGGCGGTGTTCTTCCACACGGCTTTCTATGCCATCGATTTCCCGGCGAATTGCGATCTGGCGATTTTTATAAGTCACATGCAGAACCCCGCCTGCCGAAGCGATGGCAGCAGCAGAGATAAGAGCAAAGATCGCGGCTGAGGAAGTGCGTGGTTCGTTACGGCGGCGGTTCATGACAAGGGGGTTAAAAGCTGTGCAACCCGCAGTTTGGCACTGCGGGCTCGCGGGTTCAGAGAAGTTTCCTCGGCACTGGGAATGATAGCTTTTTTGGCCAGGAGCCGAAATTGGAAATCCGGATTAGGACGCGGCTCGGGCCAGCCCGGATCATCAAGAAAAGGTGTTGAGTGGTGTTTTAAAAATCGCTTCACCACCCGATCTTCCAAGCTATGGAATGTGATGATCAATAAACGTCCGCCTGGCTTAAGAGATTTACCCACATTGGTGAGGGCTTGCGAGAGAGACTCCAGCTCTTCGTTCACCGCCATTCGGATTGCTTGAAATGTGCGGGTAGCCGGATGTGTGCGGCCTTGGCGGCCTATCGCCCGCTCGACGCAATTCGCGAGATCCAATGTCGTCACGAAAAGTTGTTCCGCACGCCGTCTGACGATGGCACCTGCGATGCGCCGTGCCTTCGATTCCTCACCGAATTCAAATAAAATCCTGACGAGTTCTGCTTCCGTCCAATGATTGACGATTTCTGCGGCAGTGCGCGGGCTTGAGGGACCCATCCGCATATCGAGCGGCCCTTCCCGCATGAACGAGAAGCCGCGTGAAGCAGAATCAAGCTGGCGGGAAGAAACCCCGAGATCCAAGAGCAGACCGTCTGCCTGTTCCCCATCTCGGATCTCGGGGCTACTGTGCATTTGAGAAAAATTTCCCTCCCATGTGGAGAATCGGGTTCCGAATCCACCGAGCCGCACGTGCGCATGGGCAAGTGCCTCAGGATCGCGATCAATGCCAAGCACACGCGCTCCGGCATTCAAAAAAAGCTCGCTATGGCCTCCGCCGCCTAGCGTCCCATCGACGATGAATTTCCCCTCGCTAGCTTCCATCCACTGTGCGATCTCGAGGGGAAATACCGGCAAGTGATACGTGTCCTGCGGCGTGACTTCAGAAAAATCTACAGGAGCCTGCGCTGACAACCAGCCAGGAGCAGCGCAGGCATCCATGAGAGGGGCAAAACTTTGTGCTGTCCCGAGCGCATCGTCCTGCCTGGAAAAGTGGAAAATGTTGGCCTGCCCGGGAAATACACACAAAACCGGGCGGGCCAACATTATGAATCGCGACTGAAGCGAAGTCCCGAAATGCTTCAGCCGCCCAGCAAACAAAATTGCAGAACGCCGCACCGACAACCAGCCAGGAGCGATGCGGACGTCCGTAAGACCAGCAAAACCGCAGGCTGTCCCTAACCCTTGGTTCCGCTGTTGAGAGAAAATTTGCGATGGTCGCACTGACAACCAGCCAGGAGCAGTGCGAGCCATCGTTTCAAAAGGTGCATAAAGCTCTGTCCCGAGAAACTTGATGCGCCTTATCAGGGAAAGAAACAGATGCCGCACCGACAACCAGCCAGGAGCGGTGCGGACATCTGTCTGTGCTGATGCATGGATTCCTGTCCCGAGGAATTCCATGCGTCCCGTAGAAAATGATCCCAACTCTGATGCCTGCGCGAAAGCAGCCATAGCCGCCGATTTGCGGACCGCTACAGGTATCAGAGTTGGTGGGGTAAACAACATTGCTGCCGTTAGGTGGTGTGGTGAGTGAGTGTTAGAGAAATTTAGAACGCCCCGAGAGGGTCGTTGTCATCGAGGGCATCTTCGATTTCGGTGAAACGTGTGAAATTTTCCTTATTCCAGACTTCGAAATGGAGGCCGCGGCCCGCTAAGACCAATTCCGTATCCACCGAGAGGCCTACTTTTTCACAAAGATCTTTTGGAATAAGTAGTTTGCCCTGTTCGTTGAGCTGGACCTCTTTGGAATTCATCGCCAGCTTCCCCAGCATGCGGATTTTTTCCGCAGATGTTCGGTCACTTTCTTTGATTAGATTGACCCGGTGGAGATAGGCCTCGTTGGTCAATACTTTCACCATCGGCATCTCGTAGGTCTTGGATTCGAGCAAGAACAAAGGCTCGGAGTGCTCAGGACGCCAAGCTACCGGAATGGAAACCCGTGCCTTTGGGTCCATCTTGTAGGTCACTGCACCTTTGCAGCGCTGGTCGTCTATCGTCATGAGGAGTGATGACTATCGCGTCAACGGTTTAGAAATACACTGGAGTACACATTTGACCAAGCAAAAATTAAAGATTCCCAAAATATTTCGTAAACTACACATTGTGAGTGTGTTATGTTCTATTGAAGGTGAAATTACGGGAATTGGCGAGGCCTATCGCGGCGTAACGCTATAAATTTTTGCAAAAATTTGACTGAAATTGTCCTTATTTTTGTGAAAATCGTGCCTTTATGTTCTCGTGTGTACTTGCGGGCAGGGTTTTTACCCAAATTATCTCATTTTGATCAAAGACATGCTTGATTCGGGAGAAATCAGCAAGGCACCCTCCTGCGGAAAACCGGACCCACACCATTCAACGACTGCGTTTTTTCGGTGTCTTGAGCGCGGCAGCTTCGCGCAGCTTATCTTTTTTGCTCTTGCGGTGGCCTTTGATGCCACCGTTTTCACAAGCTAGAGGCACGGGAATTTCTTGCGGCTCAAAGCCGGCAATTTCTTCCCGTGCCACCGCGATCTTGCGCATTTTTTCGATCTGGCAAAACCGCCCATTCGATTCTGCAGTGACGAAGCTGATTGCCGTGCCGGCCATCCCAGCCCGCCCAGTGCGCCCGATGCGGTGCGTGTAATCGTCTGCCGAACGCGGCAAATCATAATTGAATATGACGGGTAAACCTACGATATCGATTCCCCTACCCGCCAAGTCAGTGGCGACTAGCACTTGAATTTCACCATTTTTGAAATCCGCCAATGCGCCGCTTCTTCCTCCTTGGCTGATGCCCCCGTGAAATGAACGCGCCGTGATTCCATTCCGCCGTAGCTTATCCGCAACGTGATCCGCGCTGTATTGGCTCGCCACGAAGACGAGTGCCTGTTTCCAGCCCTCAGTCGCGAGTAAAAATCGAAGCAATGGTGCCCGGTTTTCTTTATCCACCCGGATCGCACGCTGCTGGATTCCAGGCAAGTCCATCAAATTTGCAGTCAGATCAATGCGCGTAGGGTGATCAAGGAACTGCCGAGCCATCGCCTCCACGGCTTGCGAGAAAGTTGCAGAAAACAACAAGTTTTGTCGTCCCTTCGGAAGAAATTCGAGAATGCGCCCGAGTTCAGAAGTGAAGCCTAGATCCAACATCCGGTCCGCCTCATCCATCACCAATACTCTCACCTCGGAAAGCGTCAGTGCGTGATGATCCACCAAATCCAGCAGACGTCCTGGCGTGGCCACAATGAAATCCGCCCCTCCGCGCAGAGCCATCATTTGGGGATTGATGGAAACACCACCTACCGCACTCACGCTTCTTATCCGCTCTGGAAGTTTGTTGGAAAGCTCTTGGATCACACCCCTCACCTGCGCTGCGAGTTCCCGGGTAGGCACCAAGATCAATGTGTGAATCCGGCGTGGCGTTTTCCGTTCGGAGTCTAACCAACGTTGCAGCAAAGGCAGCACAAATGCCGTCGTTTTCCCAGATCCCGTTGGAGCCGTGGCCAGCACGTCCTCCCCTGCCAGCACGGCGGGAATCGCTGCCATTTGCACTGGCGTAGGCGCGGAATAGTGGCTTACAGCGCCCTCGAGGGCACTAGAAAGGCCGGGAAAAGAAAACTGCATAGCCATCTCTAGTTATAATGCCTGTTAGATGCAACCTCTCAACACTCATCATTCCGCGCATGCCACACTTTTTATACTTAGCTCAACGGCGTTCCTTGCCAGATGCAAGGGGCCGAATTCCATGCTCCCGCCACTCGCTGATGGAAATCAGTTGAATGCTGGGATCGCTAGCTTCTTCAAAAGCTTCCGCATGTTCTTCTAAGCTCGCATTTCCCGCTTCTATTGCATTGAGAAATGTCAGCATCGAAGCCTCAGCCTCTTCCGCCACGAGACTATTGAATTCTTCCATATCAATTTCCTTATCACTAAATTGCTTCTGCACATTCTTTAGCTCTTCGACGGATGTTAAGTTATCTTCTCCTAACAATGTGGTCTCAAGACCGATTGTGCTTTCCCCCTTCTCATCCCCATCGAATGCGAGGAAACAATGACCAGGAACCATCACCAAGTATGCATTCAGTCCGATTTTGGTTAGAATTGATGCCATCAAAACAGAACCATCTACACAATTTGCTTGTTTCGCATCCACGGTCTCATCCACGAAACGGACAACCTGACTCACCACAGTTTTCGAAGGGACCGTAGTGGACACATCACTGTATTTGATCCCACGCCGCTGCAATACCTGCCAAATTGCGAAAACTTGCTTCAAAACATTTTCCGTGTCGCCGCTTTGGTATCCATCGAAGGAATTGATGAGTGGCTCACCATCCGCATTCTTTGCCGTCGTCAGTGCTTCTTTTAGCAGACCATCGATCCATGGGTGATTCTCATTTACATAAGCCGCAAAACTCCAAGATATATCTTCGAAATTCTCTTCGCCTTCATCTGACGGATGAATGATAAAGAACGGGCAATCATTCATGGATCTCATCACAAACGTTTCACTTTGTTCTGTGAGTTCTTTGCCATTGATCGTGACCTTTGCCGTTAGATTCACGGGCTTCTGCTCGCGCGTTTTACCCAGAGCATCATAATCCCACACACCCTTGGGCATGATTTCAATGTCGCCTGAGATGGGCTTGCCCTCAGCATCCTCTGCCTTCCCTCGGAAGCGAGATGGCTTGAGCCAGCCATCACCTGATATCTCTACTAGGATGTCTGCGCCTGGGGGCACATCACTGAGTCTCACACCCAGCCACGCATTCGTGTCGCCCAAAACAGGAATTCCCACTTCGGCATTCTCCGGTTCCGGATCGCTTTCCTCTTCCTCCTCATCCGTATTTTCCTCGAAAGCACTCCAATCCACCGTAGCCGTTGAAATGATCGCACTGGGGAACAAATCTTGTCCCGAGTAACTTAAGATTTCATACGAGGGTTCTTTCCCGTGACTGGTCAGCGCGAAAAACAACGAGGTAAGCACAAAGGGCAATAATTTCATGTCGGGAAGGAGGCTGTTATCTTGTAGCCATGGAAACAAGAAGCTTTTCTTAGCTGCATCACTTTGTTGTCCCGTCGTCAATTTTCGCCCTCCTGGAATACTCTAAAAAGCCAGTTACTTTCCAAATCGGCAAAGTGGATGCGTTCCAGCACTGTTTACCTCGGTAATAAACGCTATAGTCATCCGGCTGAGTTGCCATTTTATTGTCAACGAATGCTACTATTTTCTTTGCTTCAGATGAACTCAAACAAAGAGCTGCTGTTGCAACACCAGTGTGTGCAGGTTTATCTTTCAACCAGAGTTCTGGAGAGTTGATCGAGTACCCTTTATATCATCTAAATCAGGTCCAAAGTGAAACAAGAAATCAATTTCAGCACACGAAACGTGTCCGCTCATATGACGAACGATATAGACCTTCGCACAACACTTCCAACTAGGTAAATCAAACCTATTAACGCCATTATTCCCCACAAAACCATACAGATTCACCCCACCCTAGCCGCCGCGTGGATGTGGCCTACTGATTGACCCAATCGCTCACTCCACTGTAACACTTTTTGCGAGGTTTCTTGGTTGATCGATCTCGCAGCCACGGAGGCGGGCGACGTGGTAGGAGAAGAGCTGTAGGGCGATCACTGCCGGGATGGTGGCGACGAGCGGGTGGCAGCGTGGAATGGTGATGAAGTCATCCATGCACTCCGCCGTCTCATGGTCGCCCTCGGTGACGATGCCGAGAATGCGGGCGCCGCGGGCACGACATTCCTCGACGTTGCCAAGAGTCTTGTCCTTGCCTGGGATGTCACAAGCGAGCGCGATCACCGGGGTGCCTTTTTCTAACAAGGCGATGGGACCATGTTTGAGTTCTGCAGCGTGGTAGCCTTCTGCGTGGATATAGGAAATTTCTTTGAGCTTAAGCGCACCCTCTAGGGCTACGGGATACATAGGACCACGGCCAATGAAAAAGGCGTGCTCGTTTGTGGTATAGTCTGCGGCAATTTTTGTGATCTTATCATTTTGTAGTAATACTTTGTTTACATAGTCTGGGAGTGCTCCGATCTCTTTTGCAAGAGCTATACCATTCTCCCGTGAAAAGCGGCGGCCGCGCCCGAGCTTGAGTGCGATCATCAATAGAACAGCGACCTGGCAGGTGAATGCTTTGGTGGATGCCACTGAGATTTCCGGGCCTGCGTGCAAATAGACACCGCGTCCTGTCTCACGAGCGATGGTGGAGCCCACGACGTTGCAGAGACCCATCACGAAGGCACCTTTTTGGTTAGCCTCGCGCACGGCGGCGAGGGTGTCCGCCGTCTCGCCAGACTGAGAAATAGCAACTACTAAATCTCTGTTTCCTATGATGGGATTCCGGTAGCGAAACTCTGCTGCTTGTTGGACCTCTGCGTGGATGTCTGCTAGATCTTCTACGGCATACTCACCTACTAGGCCTGCGTGGAGTGAGGTGCCGCAGCCGATCATAACGACGCGCTCGATCTCCGCTAAATCTCGTGGCGAAGTGCCCATCCCTGATAGCACTGAGGAACCTTTATCGTAGTCGAGCCGGCCTCGGATGGCGTTGGCGAGTGCTTCTGGCTGCTCGTGAATTTCTTTGAGCATGAAGTGCTCATAGCCGCCCTTTTCGGTGGCGGCAGCATCCATGCCAAGCTCGGCGATTTCTCGGGTGACGGGGATATTATCGAGGTCCCGGATATCGACGGAATCTGCGGTGACGATCGCTATATCATTATCATCTAAGTAAATCACGCGCTGAGTGTGTGCAAGGATGGCACAGGCATCCGAGGCGATGATACTTTCACCATCACCTAGACCAATCACGATGGGGCTACCTCTGCGGGCAGTGATGATTTTATCTGGCTCACGGGAGGATAAAACGGCGATACCAAAAGCACCTTCCACTTGGTGTAGCGCATCACAGACGGCTTGAAATAGGTCTCCCTTGTCACAATCTCCGATGAGGTGGGCGAGGACTTCTGTATCAGTTTCAGAAAAGAAATGGTGGCCCTTACCCTCTAGCCTTGCACGGAGAGATCTATAGTTTTCAATGATGCCATTGTGGACAAGGGCGATGTCTCCAGACTGATCAAGGTGCGGGTGGGCATTGACTTCGGTAGGCGGGCCGTGAGTGGCCCAGCGAGTGTGGGCGATGCCAGTTTTAACGCGCTCGAAGAGGCCCTCAGGCCAATCGGTGCGGGTGCGTTCTTTAAGCATGGCTACTTTGCCCGCAGATTTCGCGACGATAATTTTATCATCATCTAGCACCGCGAGGCCTGCCGAGTCATAGCCGCGGTATTCGAGGCGGCGTAGGCCACTGATGAGGAGTTTTGAGGCATTTGCTTTTCCGATGTATCCGACGATTCCGCACATGATTAGGTAGATTGAAGATTTAAGATTTGAGGTCTTTTTGAATGATTGCGCCGGGGCGAGTGGTGGTGTGTGGCCATAACTTGCGGCCTGGATAGATGGAGGTATGGATGCCTGTGTGAACGTGGTCGCCGATGATAGTGCCAAATTTTCGGCGGCCCGTATCAGTGAGGAGATCGCCAACCATGGAGAAATGGTTTTTCCCATCATGCCTGAGATTCGAGGTGGTGGTGCCCGCGCCGAGGTTTACCTTTTCGCCAAGGACAGAATCTCCGATGTATGATAGATGACCGACGTTTGTATTAGATAAAATTAGGCAGTTCTTTATCTCCACGGACTGGCCGATGTGGCAGGAATCGCCTATTGTGGTATTGCCACGGATATAACAATTCGGGCCAATTTTGCAGTTTCCACCGATGATCACGTTACCTTCGATAAAGACACCGGGTAGCACGCGAGTGCCCTCTCCGAGGTGGAGTGTGCCTTCGATCACTGCGTGTGCATGGACATCTCCCAAGATGGAGCTTTGGCTCAGAGCGGCGATGAAAACTTCGTTGGCCCGCAGCAGATCCCATGGGTGACGGATGATGAAGGAGGCGGCAGCCACTTGGGTGCGTGATAAATCTGGAGTGGTGCCTGACCATGCAATGGGCGTGAGC
>JAYULG010000066.1:0-18226 GCA_043763755.1 Akkermansiaceae bacterium
ACATCTCAATAAAATTACCTGAGCCACGGCTCATACTCAGTGCTATCGCACCTATGAACAGTGCAGGTGCTCCCAGCAGAGGGACCACAGCTCGCACAATGGTAGAAGAACTTGCTGAGAGTCCCACGGTGATGGCAGTGAGAACCATTGACGTTAAAAACAGCAACGTTAAGAAAACAATTTCACCCACCAGATTCATTCCGCCGAAGAAATAACGCAGGATTAAATAGGGGATGATTGTAAGAACAATAAGCGCAGATTGGCTGACGATAGCGATCCATTTTCCGAATACGATCCGCCATGCGCTGAGCCGAGTGAGTACCATCATATCGATGGTATTACTCTTAATTTCTGATGAGAGAACGGTCAGCCCGCGCATCGGCTGCACGATGAGAACTGCGATGGAAAAGAAGGTGAAAATCATCGCAGAAACCACGCTGCCTGCTTGATCCGAGCTGGTAGAGGCGCTGGCGGAAAGCAGCATGATGGCGAGGAGAACTTGGAGAGCAAGAAAGACGGCGATGAAGGTCTTGGCGCGCAGACCTTGCCGCAGCTCTTTAACAAGCATTGGGGAAAGGCGATCTGAAAAGTCCGTGAGGTGTGAGATGATCATCTTAAACTTGAGTGGAAATTACATCGGCAGCCTGGGGCATCGGCGGTGGCTGGACAGCCATTTGGCCTGAGTCCAAGCGACTGAGGATATCGATGAAGGCATCCTCAAGATTGCGTTCTTCGCGGTGGAATTCAGTGATGCGGAGGCCATCTTTGACCATTCGTGCAAGCACATCGGCTGCCGTGGCGGGATCTTCTGCATCAATGCGGATGCGGCCACCATGTTTACGCGCTTCTAGAAAATGCACATTCTGCTGAAGCACGCACCAATCAGTGATGGCTTCGGGTTTACCATCCACTCGCACATCGTAGAGTGCTCCGCCGAGTTGATCAGAGCCGCGCCGCAGCGACTCGGCATCTCCATGGTGCACGATGCGTCCGTTGTTGATAAAGAGTAACGAGTCACACATTTCACCAAGCTCGGAAAGGATATGTGAGGAGATGAAGATAGTTTTACCTTCTTTTGCGAGGACGCGGATGAGGTGCTTCAGTTCGACGCGGGCCTTGGGATCGAGTCCGGCGGCTGGCTCGTCCATGATGAGCACTTGCGGGTCATGAAGCAATGCTCGGCCAAGGCCGAGGCGCTGCGTCATACCTTTGGAAAGTTTGTTTGAAAATCGATCTGCGAGTGGAATGAGATCCGTGAATTCCATGACTTCCTGAATTCGATCACGGCGCTCCTTGCCCTTGTATCCAAGCGCGCGGGCATAGAAATCCAGATACTCTAGCACTGTCATGTGTTCATAGTTTCCAAAATGATCAGGCATCCAGCCAATGAGCTTTCTAACTTCGGCTGGGTGATTCACCACATTGATGCCGCACACTTCCGCAGAGCCTAATGTAGGGTAGTCCAACGTGGCGAGAATGCGCATGGTTGTGGTCTTGCCAGCGCCATTAGCCCCCACAAATCCACAGACTGAGCCATGTGGAATTTCAAAGGTCACCCCATTTACTGCCTGTAAGTTTCCGAAGTAGCGATAGAGATTATTGATGCGGAGAGCAGACATAGATATGGATTATTGAATCAGCACAGGGCCGGTGATTACTGTCTGGGTTTCCTTCCAGCGGATACCTGAGTGGGTGGCGATGCCGGGTGCTGCATCTGTGAGTGCAATGTAGTAGCCGGGCCGCTGGTGAACGCGTTTGAGGATATCTTTATTTCTAGTTGTGTATGCATCAATAGCACCTTGAAGCTCTATCTCCACTTGGTTGCTTTCTATCTTGGTAAGCTCGAAGCGTGTGCCCGTAGATATATCATTTGCACAGAACCATTGTGTATCTTCATCAAGGTAGAATAAAGATTTGATTGGAAAATCGAAGGTAGAGACAAACATGCTGGAGTCTTGCACTTTCTCGATGCGGCCACGAGTGGAAACAATGGTCGTTAAGTAGTTACCATGTTCGGAGCGGCTTTGGAACCAGTCACCAAAGGCTGCGAGCTTGTTATCGATCGGTTGGGCACTGAAATTCCCCTGAGAATTTCCTGTGTTTGAATAGCGAGACCAACGGCTTTGCGCGATTGGCACAGGCGATAGTAGGGACGTAGGATTCAACTCGAAACGGGATGTGGTTAATACTCCGGTGCGGCAGAATTGTTCTTGATGAATATAAGCTGCGTTCTCATCTCCATCTGGCCGCACTTCCATGAGGATGCGCCGCATTCCTGAGCCACCGAAGCCATCTTGGACGATGATAAGTGCGATAAGTATCAAGCTTGCGATGAGGGAAATAATCGGGGTGGTGATAAACAATTTGTGGCGTTGCCCAGATTTTGCGAACACAAAAAGATTGATAGGACCTACAATCACCGCAAAAAGAATCAGCACGCCGATGAACAAGCCATACTGAAATGTTTGACTGCCAAAGTGCGCCTGAAGTGGCCATGATGAGTGAAAATCTTCAGTGAGTGATACACCGCGAGATTGGTTTGGATTGCCGTCTGGGGAATTTTTGACCAGCGCAAGTGTGCTGGCTGCATCGAGCTTTAAATCGTGCCCGATTGGCTTGATCGTGGCGCTGCCAAAGCTGAGGTCCTCTGGAATTCCCAACGACTGGAAATCTGCAGCAGTCAAACTATATATAATCATTTGGCCACCGAGGCGCAGCCATGAGAGAATAGCATTCTTTGCACCAGACGAGGCAATGCTCCAGTCACGATCTGTCATGATGATGCTATCGTATCCTGAGTAGGCTAGCCAGCTATCGGGCAGCATGCCAGGGGTGAATTTTGCGGAAAATTCTTGGCTCCCACGCGAGCTGCTCGAACTGCTAGCTGCATCAAGAGAAGAAGCATTTGGCGAGAATAATGCATCACTCAAGAGGACTGCGGGTTGTGAGTTTAAGAGAGTTTCAGATTGGCCCTCAGTCGCACCCATCGAGCCACTGAGGGCAACGCTGATTTGACCTTCTACGCCATAGGATTCTGTATTGGGCGCTAGAGGAACGTAGATATCACGAGTAATAGTTTTTCCAGCAGAAGCAGTGAAAGAAAACTCGGAATCACAGCGGGTGCCATTGGTATAGTTCGTCGTGCTTCCGAAATTGAGACGTATCGATTTGGAAATTGGCAGATTGTTTGCAACTTTTACTCGCACTGGCAAGAAGCCGCTGGGTGGTGCTTTTGAAAACAGTGCAACGACTTCGACGTGAGTATCTGTTTTTGAATCGAAAACTTCCCGGAAAAGTGTTTCTTGAGCGATGACTCTAGAGGCGAAGAGGAGAAGGATGAAGCAGCGAATCATTAGCGAGGGTAGGAGTTATGGTTTTGCGCTGAGGACTCGCGGTGTGGCGGTATCTTGAAACGGCACTTCTTCTAACAAGGCATCAATCACATCATCGGTGTGATGGCCTTCCACTTTTGCATTGTAATCCAACACCACGCGGTGGCGGAGAACGGCGTGGGCAAGCGCTTTTACATCCTCAAAACTTGCATTGAGGCGGCCCTGCATGAGGCCGCGGGCTTTTGCGGCTGATGCCAAGGCGAGCGCCGCACGTGGGCTAGCGCCATAGCGAATATTTTTTGCGGCGGTAGATTGGCCAGAATGGGTGGCATCCACGAGGCGGGCGATATAGTTTGCCACCACCTCGGGAAGATAGATGCGGCGGACGAGAGCTAAGAGGCTATTTAGAGTATCTGCGCTCATCACAGGTTCCACCAGAGGCTCAGTGCCTAGCTCGCGATGGGTGACAATGCGCTGGAGCGTGGCGACATTATTACGAGCGACTTCTAGTTTAAAAAGAAAGCGATCCAACTGCGCCTCGGGTAGCGGATAAGTGCCCTCCAGCTCAATGGGGTTCTGCGTGGCGAGGACGAAAAACGGCATGGGTAGCTGGTGCGTTTTCCCGAGCACCGTGACGCGGCGTTCTTGCATTGCCTCTAACAATGCGGACTGGGTCTTTGGCGAAGCACGGTTGATTTCGTCTGCGAGGACGATGTTCGTGAAAAGCGGGCCGGGCTGAAATACGAACTCACGGCGGCCATCGACTTCCTGCAAGACAGGATTTCCGGTGATATCGCCAGGTAAAAGATCCGGCGTAAATTGCACCCGCTTGGTGTCCAACATGAGCAGCTTCGATAAGCCTTTGACGAGCTCTGTTTTACCTAGTCCAGGCAAGCCTTCTAACAAAATATGGCCACGGGCTAGGATGCCGATGATGACAAGATCGATGAGATCATTCTGACCGAAGAGAACTTGGTTGAGCCCATTTGAGAGGAGTTCGAGATGGTGGGTTGCTGCGCTGATTTCAGTTTCGGTGGCGTTTTCCATGAGTTACTTGTTACTTCTACAAAAGACTAGCGAACAAAACGCACATTGGAACGAAGAAGGTATGAAATTTTGATGAATCTGCGAATTTGATCTTCCGGCTGGCAATTTTCCGCAGGCTTTGCAGCATGCGGTCGCTATGGCTATTTCCCCAAATGATTACGAAAAACTTGGTCAATTTTATTTAGGCCGCGGCTATGATGGAGCAACCAAAAAGGTGGGTGATGACTTAATCCTCTACGATTCCAAAGACTTAGTGACTCACGGCGTGGTGCTCGGGATGACTGGCTCTGGTAAGACGGGCTTATGCCTTGCGCTACTAGAGGAAGCGGCACTAGACAATATCCCCGCAATCATCATCGATCCCAAAGGAGATATATCTAATCTTCTACTTACATTTCCAGCCCTAGATGCACAAAGTTTCCGCCCTTGGATCAACGAAGATGATGCGGCGAAACAAGGTATAAGTCCTGATGAATACGCAGCCAAAACTGCGGCTACTTGGAAAACTGGACTCGCCGATTGGGGGCAGAATCCTGAGCGGATCACGACCCTGCGGGGAAAGGTGGATATCAATATTTTCACACCCGGCAGCAAGGCGGGAATCCCAGTTTCAATTTTGAGTTCACTGGCTGTTCCGCCGTTTGAAATCATGGATGATGCAGAGTTTTTAGGAGAGCGGATCGAAAGCACTGTATCATCACTATTATCATTAGTAGGTGTGGATTCTGATAGTATTCAAAGCGCCGAGGCCGTGCTAAGTTCTGCGATTTTCCAGCACGCGTGGGCTGCTGGCCAAAGCATCACTTTGGAGACACTCATTCGCCACATTCAGAAGCCTTCATTCGACAAGGTAGGTGTCATTGACTTGGAATCATTCCTACCCGAGAAATCGAGGCAGACACTCGCCTTGAAATTCAACAATCTACTAGCTTCGCCCGGCTTTGCGACATGGCTCGAGGGACCGCCATTGGACATCGCGAAAATGCTGCACACTCCGGCGGGCAAGCCACGCATCTCTATTTTTTCCATCGCCCATCTAGGTGATGCCGAGCGGATGTTTTTTGTGAGTCTGTTATTGAATCAAATGCTTGGCTGGATGCGTGCGCAAAACGGGACCACCTCGCTGCGGGCGATTATGTATATGGACGAAATTTTCGGCTATCTGCCGCCGACTGCGAATCCACCTTCAAAGCGACCCATGATGACGATGCTCAAGCAGGGGCGGGCGTTCGGGCTGGGATGTTTACTCGCCACTCAAAATCCGGTGGATCTCGATTATAAGGCACTCTCTAACATAGGCACATGGTTCATAGGTCGCTTGCAAACGGAGAGGGATAAATTGCGGGTGCTGGACGGGCTAGAAGGAGCTGCGGGTTCTCAAAATGCGAAGTTTGATCGTGGCACGATGGAAAGAATGATTTCCGGCCTCGGAAACCGGGTGTTTCTGATGAATAACGTGCATGAAGATGGTCCTGTTTTGTTTCATGTGCGGTGGGTGATGAGTTATCTAACAGGCCCACTCACTCGCGGCCAAATAAAGTCTTTGATGGAGCCGAAGCGTGCGGATTTCGGCAGCGCAGCAGCATCGGTCGTTAATGCCCCGGCGAATCCGATGGCCATGCCGGGTATGAACGATAGCGCTCTTACGAGTCCTGCGGCCCGCCCGATCGTGGGCGGGGGAGTGGAAGAAATTTTTGCAGCATTGAGCGGGAGTGCTGATAATGTGACGTATAGTCCGCATTTGCTGCGGGTGGGATTGGTGCATTTTTCCTCTACGAAATTCGGAGTCGATGGCAGCGACACGGTGCGATTGGTCAATCCGATCCATCCCACCGGCATCGACTGGGAGAAAACCTTACCGCCACCGATGCAGTTAGAGAATGCGAGCCGCGAGCCAGCGGCGGGCGCGGGCTTTGGCGAGCTACCGGGCTACGCAATGAATGCGGCAAACTACAAGCAGGTGGAAAAGGACTTCAGCGAGTGGCTTTATCGCAATCAACGTTCTGAAGTGTATGCATGCGAATCGCTCAAAGCATGGTCTCAGCTTGGTGAAAGCGAAGCGGATTTCCGCGCGCGCATTGTCCACGAGGCAAGAGAAGCGCGTGATGCCGCCATCGGTAAACTTCGAACTGCCATGGGTAAAAAAGTCTCCGCCTTGGAAACCAAAATTCGCACGGCGGAAGGCCAACTGGCAAAAGAGAAAGCAGAGTCAAGCTCGGCTGCCATGCAGGCCGGAGTTTCCGTGCTCGGTGGTATTCTCGGCGGGATTTTCGGGCGTAAGGCTGGCCTTGGCTCGCTCACGCGCGGTGCCTCATCCATCGGTAAAGCCACCAGCGCCTACAAGCAACGCCAAGACGTGGGAAATGCGGGTGCAAAAGTGGAAGGCCTGCATGAGGAGATGCAAATGATCCAGACGCAGCTCGACGAGGAGATTGCAAAAATCACTGAGTCCTTTGATCCGGCTTTATTGCCTCTCACCACAGAGTCTCTCAAGCCCACCAAAACGGATGTGAAAGTTCAGAGAGTTGCGCTTTTGTGGTTGCCCTTCGATGCACGAGGAACGCAAGCATGGTGAAGGCGCGATGGAGGGTTCATCTGCGCTAGGCATCCAAGGGGGAGCACACGCTCCCACGCGTGTAGTTGCCGATGCCCTTGGCGGTAATCTTGCCCTAATCACGCTCGGTAGCTGTCTTCGGCGAGGGCACCAAAGCCCACACGCGAGGGCGCATGTGCTCCCCGAGAACGTTGCAGCGGTCCTATACCAGAATAAATTTCATTTTCTCTCAAGCACGGCAGTTACCCACTACCAGAAATTCTCTTGCACTGGTTGGTGCGTCTGGCCAATCTGCCGCGCACCAAGGCGGCTTGGCGGAATGGTAGACGCGCTCGACTCAAAATCGAGTTCTAACGAGTGTGGGTTCGAGTCCCACAGCCGCTACTTCATTGTGCATCGCGGCAGCCGGGGTATTTCCTGACAAACGCAGCATGACAAATCCCCGCACCATCGGAATCATCGCCGGCAGTGGAGTTTATCCACAAACTTTCATTCGCGCAGCCCGTGAAAAATCTCCGGGGATCAAGCTGGTAGTGGTCGCATTTGAGGGTGAAACAAATCCGGAGCTGGCCCAGCGTGTGGATGCGATCGAGTGGTTCCGAGTCGGCCAGCTTAGCAAATTGATCAAATTTTTCAAAAGCCAAGGTGCGACTGAGGCAGTGATGATGGGGCAAATTTCGCCGAAGAACCTTTTCGACATGCGGCCAGATTTGCGGCTGCTGCTGATGCTTGCTCGTTTGAAGGAGCGGAATGCGGAGACGATGTTCGGCGCGATAGGCGATGAGCTTGCGAAAGAAGGCATCACGTTGCTATCGGCCACCACGTTTCTCGATGAGCATTTACCTGAGCCGGGCCACGTCTGCGGGCCGAAATTTAAAAAACGCCAGCTCACCGATGCAGATTTTGGCCTCCGGATTGCGAAGCAAACAAGTGCGCTAGACATCGGCCAAAGCGTGGTAGTGCGCCATGGCACAGTGCTTGCGGCGGAGGCATTTGAGGGGACGAATGCGTGCATCAAGCGCGGTGGCGAACTTGGCCGCGGCAAGGATGTGCTGTTGGTGAAAGTCTCCAAACCCAATCAGGATTTTCGCTTTGATGTGCCCGTCATCGGGCCGCTCACTATCGAGACATGTGCTGCTGCGGGAGTCGCGGGCATCGCCATCGAGGCGAGACGGACGTTGCTGTTAGAAAAAGAGCGGGTGTGTGAGCTTTGTGACAGACACGGCATCGGCATCCACGCGGTGGAGTAAAATTTCAGGGCAACAAATTCGTGTAAGTCCCCGGATCACTGCCGGGTATCTCGATGGCACCGCAGACTTTTGCGTAAAATTCTTTTGGACCCACGCCGCCGATGATGGCGTAGGCGTGGCCGAGATCGCGGATGCCTTCGAGCGATTTAAACAACAATGCTTTCCCTAGCCCGAGGCCACGAGAACTTTCAGAAACACCCGTGGGACCGAAGAAGCCGCGCATGGTAGTATCGTAACAAGCAAAGCCGAGGATTTCCTGACCACGAGTGGCAATGAAGCAGGTGATGGGCTGGCGGCTCAGGGCGACTTCTGTTTCGCTGACCCACTTTGGCGAGAAGTGATCTTTGACAAATGCGGCGACTGTATGTTTTTCAAATGCGCGTGCACGGCGTAGAATGATGCCCTTTTCGGCAACTTCTTGGTAGAGGCCAGCCGAATCTGGGAGATCATATAAACGCACCAACATGTCGATCATGAGCCGAGTAAATCGCGCTTGGAGAGGGCGGGGAAGTTCCTTTTTTGCAGGTAGGTTCTATCTGTGAGTTGACCCGCCCGGATTGGACTCCTAGCTTCCCGCGACCATGAAAGCTCCAATTACCGTTTCCATCACTGGCGCCGCTGGCCAAATCGGCTACGCTCTTCTTTTTCGTATCGCATCCGGTTTCGTATTTGGGCCAGATCAGCCTGTAAATTTGCGCTTGATCGAGATTGAGCCGGGCATGGCGGCGCTCCAAGGCGTGATCATGGAGCTAGACGATTGTGCATTTCCGCTGCTTCAGCAAGTGGTGGGCACTGCGGATCTAGATGTGGGATTCCAAGGCGCGAATTGGTGCCTGCTCGTTGGCTCTGTGCCCCGCAAAGCCGGAATGGAGCGTGCGGATTTATTGGGAATTAACGGGAAAATTTTCACTGGCCAAGGCCAAGCGATCGCTCGCAACGCTGCCAAGGATGTGCGCGTCTTAGTTGTTGGGAATCCATGCAATACGAATTGCTTGATCGCGATGAACAATGCGGCGGGCATCCCAAACAACCGCTTCTTCGCGATGACGCGGCTGGATGAAAATCGCGCGAAAAGCCAACTCGCGCAAAAATCTGGCAGCCACTCATCGAAGGTCACCAACCTCTGCATCTGGGGCAATCATTCTGCCACCCAATACCCTGATTTCACCAATGCCAAGATCGATGGCAAGGCTGCCAGCGATGTCATCACTGATCACGAGTGGCTCAAAGGAGAGTTCATTTCCACGGTGCAGCAACGTGGTGCAGCCATCATCAAAGCTCGCGGTTCTTCGTCGGCAGCCTCAGCGGCGAATGCGGCGATGGACACGGTGAAAAGCCTCATCACGCCTACTCCAGCAGGTGATTGGTATTCAGTGGCGATTTGTTCGGATGGCTCATACGGCATCGAGAAGGGTCTCATCGCGTCCATGCCCATCCGCACTCGTGCGGATGGTGAATGGGAAATCGTGCAGGATGTGCCAGTGGATAGCTTAAGTCAGGCAAAGATTGATGCCACCATCGGCGAGCTCTGTGAGGAGCGCGACTCGGTGAAGGACTTGCTCCCATGAGCGATGCTTTTCGTGCGCTTGGCCTACCACGGAAGTTAGCAATTTCAGACGAGACGCTCCGGGAAGCATTCCGGGTGGAAGGCAAAAAATCTCATCCAGATGCGGGCGGCAGTGGTGCCGAGTTTGCGGAACTCAACACTGCGTTTGCGCTTCTCAGCAGCCCCTCACAGCGGCTGCGGCATTGGTTGGAATTACAAAATTTCACCATTGATTCCCGGGGAAGTATTGATGCAGCTCTTATGGATCTTTTCACCCAAGTGGGAGCAGCCACACAGCAGGCGGATGCCGCGATTCGGAAGCGCGACGATGCCAAGTCTGCCTTGGTGCGGGCCATGTCTGAGGCAGGGATTCAGGCAGCGCGGGATGCCATCGAGGCCGCGAACTTGGAGGTGGAACAACGAATTTTACAGCAGTGCGCAAATTTTCCAGAGCTTGAAAAATCTCTCCATATCGATCCTGCACACGCCTCACAAGTGGTGCGTAATCTTCTGTTCCTCGAGAAATGGCGCTCAAGCCTTAGAGCTTATTTCTCGCGGCTCGTCTAGCGCGCGGCAGGTATAGCAGGTGGTGGCACGGGCGCGGGAATAGGAATCGCCGCGGCTGTTGGAGTTCGGCTGAACTCGGTGTAGTAATTCAAATACCAAATGAGCGTGATACCTCCCACGATGCTGATGAGCAATCCAAACGCAACAAGTATCCCGAAACATGATCGCATGGCGAAAATTATCAGGGCTGCGGCGAGAGATCCAGTGTCATTATCAAGCGCTAGATCAAGAGACACTTATAAAAAAACCGCCCCCAGCGATGAGAGCGGTTTTTGAATAGACGGTGCGCAGAGCACTAAATTCCGCTCAAGCGGTCGGAACTAGTGAGACCGTTTTCAAAATGCGCGAGGCGATCTGATATGGGTCTCCCTGCGAGTTCGGGCGGCGATCTTCGAGATAGCCTTGGTATGCATCATTTTTGACAAATGCGTGAGGGACGCGGATGGATGCACCGCGGTTTGCAACACCGTAATTAAATTTATCAATTGCTTGGGTTTCGTGCAAACCAGTCAGACGCAAGTGATTATCCGGGCCGTAAACTGCGATATGTTCTTCGGTGTGCTCTGCGAATGCAGCCATGAGTGCCTCGAAGTAGGCTTTGCCACCGGTTTCGCGGAGGTAAGTCGTGGAGAAATTCGCATGCATGCCGGATCCGTTCCAATCGCTTTCACCGAGGGGTTTGCAGTGGTATTCCACGTCGATGCCGTATTTTTCGCAGACGCGGTTGAGGAGATAACGTGCCACCCAAGTTTCATCGGCAGCTTTTTTCGAACCTTTGCCAAAAATCTGGAACTCCCATTGGCCCTTAGCGACTTCTGCATTGATTCCCTCGTGATTGATGCCGGCATCTAGGCAAAGATCGAGGTGCTCCTCGACGATGGAGCGAGCGATATCTCCCATGTATTTATAGCCTACGCCGCAGTAGTATGGGCCTTGGCCGATTTTTGGAAATCCATCCGCTGGGAAGCCAAGTGGGCGGCCATCTTGAAAGAGGAAATACTCCTGCTCGAAACCGAACCATGCGCCGGGATCGTCGAGAATGGTGGCCCGCCCGTTGCTGGGGTGCGGTGTCACTCCGTCTGGCATCATCACCTCGCACATGACGATTGCGCCATTTTTACGAGTGCTGTCTGGGAAAATGGCCACTGGCTTCAGCACGCAATCGGAGCTGCGGCCTTCGGCCTGTTGGGTGGAGCTACCATCGAAGCCCCACAATGGAAGCTGCTCAAGGGTGGGAAAACTATCGAAGTCTTTGACTTGAGTTTTTCCGCGGAGGTTTGGCACGGGTGTATAGCCGTCGAGCCAGATGTATTCCAATTTGTATTTGGCCATAGTGTTGGTGGTATTCGGTATGAAACGATGATGTTGTGTGAAGGAACTCTCGGAAGAAAAAGCACTAATACTTTTCTCATTGCAAGTGACTAACACGTTGAAGATCAGCAAAAAGCATGCCAGAAAGGGTGCTTTTTGCCAGGTCTTTAGATCTCGGAAAAAAACAGTGGGCGCAGGGTGCTATCAAGATAAAATGATCGCTCAGCGGAGATAAAACCATAAAAAAACCGACCGCAAATTTCTCTGCGGTCGGTAGGAAAATAGTGATGAGAATTTAGTATTTCTGAGTGCGTGAGTGATCGAATGCAGTTTCGAACCCCAACTCAGGCGGGAACTCGGAGAGCCCGTCATGCGGATTCATCTCGATGCGATTGTCCTCTCCGCAGCGCTCATACGGTGGCTTGAAGGTGCCGCGGTAGGTAGGGCATGTGAATGTGAATAGCTCGTAAAAACCATAGCCCATGCGCTTCAATGCACGGTTTGTGCCGTCTACAGCGCCATAGGTGGTTCCTGCTTTGCGCCCGTATTGCTCATTTTTCCGAACGATTTGCTCAGGAATTTCGATGAAACCATACATGATGTTGCTCAATGCACGGCCCAGCTTGCGGGATGAGGTGTAGGTAGAGCCTGGAGGCGCGTGGATATCCGCAGCGACGAATCCTGTCAGGACGGCAAAAGTGGTGGCGAGCACGAAGAGTTTTTTCATGGTGCGAGAAGGTTAAGTAACTAAATGAGGGGTTGGCAATGGATATTTCGAGAATTCACAAAGTTTATAATTCGAAGCAGAGCACGCGGAGGATTCCGGGTGTGGCGCGCAGGGATTCGAGTAATTTCGTGGGAGGCGCAGTATCCACCTCGATGACGGTGACGGCTTGTTTGCGGTCGATATTGCGGCTGAGAGCCATGTTCGCGATATTGACGGCTGCATCGCCGAGCGATGTGCCGATGGTGCCGACGATGCCCGGGCGGTCGTCATTTTCTACGAACAGGAACCGTCCTTTGGGGCTGGTTTCTACATAGTGGCCAGCGATGTGGACGATGCGTGCGGACTTGCCAAAGAAGGTGCCAGCGACGGTGCAAACTTCGCCGCCTTTGATAGCGGACACCTCGATCAGTTCGGTGCAGTTGGTAGCGAGGGCGACGGTGGATTCGGAGACTTGGAGGCCATGGGCTTTGGCGATGGCAGGCGCATTGACGAGATTGACCTGCGCTTCGTGATGGGCGGCTGAAAGATAGCCAGTGAGTGCCTTGCGGGTGATCAGCTCAGTGTCCAATTCCGAAACCGGGCCGAGATAGGAAACACGGATACCATCACACTGAGACGGGGCAATTTTCGAGAGTAATTTCCCGAGAGAATCTGCCAAATCGAGATACGGGCCTACGCTTTCTAACGTGCGGCTATCAAGGTTTGGCATGTTCACTGCATTGACAATCTCGCCGGTGGTGAGGAAATTTTTCACTTGGTGAGCCACCTCGATGCCGACGTTTTCCTGCGCCTCTGCGGTGGATGCACCGAGGTGCGGAGTGAACACGCACTTCTTCGCGCCAAACAACGGGAAATCCGCAGGTGGCGGCTCAACTTCATAAACATCCAGCGCGATGCCACCGAGATGGCCTGCATCCATAGAGGCTTTTGCCGCCGCCTCGTCCACTAGGCATCCGCGGGCGCAATTGATGATGAGCGCACCGGGGTTAATCATCGCGATGCGTCGTGCGTTGAGCAGGTGCGTAGTTTCTGGGGTAAGCGGGATGTGCAGAGTGACAACATCTGCGCCTTTCAGTGCCTCATCCGCGCTCTCCGCAAGCTCCACTTTGAGCGATTGCGCGCGGGCTGCGGTGAGAAATGGATCGAACGCGACGACGACCATGCCAAAAGCCTGCGCACGCTTCGCGAACTCCGTGCCAATGCGGCCCATACCGACGATTGCGAGGCGCTTGCCAAACATTTCCACACCTTGAAGCGTCTTGCGATCCCACTTTCCGGCGATCATCGAGCAATGTGCTTGGCCGATATTCCGGGCCAATGAAAGCATCAGTGCAAATGCATGCTCGGCGGTGGAAATCGTATTACCGCTGGGTGTATTCATCACCACTACGCCGTGGTCCGTGGCGGCTGCGCGATCAATGTTATCCACGCCCACACCTGCGCGGCCGATTGCTTTAAGGTTCTTCGCAGCGGCAAAGACAGCGGCGGTGACTTTCGTTTCCGAGCGGATCACCAGGCCATGGTAGTCGCCGATGATTGCAAGGAGCTCGTCTGGCTTGAGGCCAGTTTTCACATCGACGGAAATTTCCGGGGAGGTGCGCAGTGCCTCCACGCCTTTTTCCGAAATGGGGTCAGAAACTAATACGCGATATTGGGCCATAGGCCAAGGGGCTTACCCCACCGCTCGGGAGCTGGCAAGGGTTTGCGGTAGGATTTTTGAAATCTGCGGGATGGGGTCGCTCACTTGATTTCCATGCCGCTCTTCGGCCAGATCCACTTTTGCACGATGCCATCTTTGATCAGAGCCTTAGCTTGGATGGTTTTCTCGCCAAAAATTGTGGTGGCCTTGTAGGACGCGAGACCGATTTTGAAAGTCTCTCCGTCAACATTCTCGTCTGGCGCTGGCTCCCATTTAAGAACTTGCTCAAAGGTGAATTCTTTGATTTTTCCACCGCGGATGCTCGCTTGCATGGCTTCTACAGGATCGGAAGACGCAGCGATGGCAGGGGCAGCGGCAGGCTCTGGAGCGGCAATTGCAGGTGCTTCTTCCGGCGGTGCGGGATCCTCGCTGACGGGCGGCTCGGCCTCTGTGGGTGTAGCAGGGATGATGGCAGAAGGCGGCGGGAGTGGCTCCGGAGCCACCAGTGGAGGGAGTTCGCTTGGCGGGGCTGAGATCGCAAGAGCTGGCTCCGTGGCGCGACTCTCGCCGGTGAGCTGAGATCTAAGTTGTGGCTCTAGCGTGTAGCCGAAAAAACCTGCGATGACGGTGCCTAAGAGAATGATGACTGATTTCATTTCAGGGAGATTACTAATTTCTGCGATGGACGGTGGGAAGGATTTTCGGACAGTGGCTCATGCGGCTGAGCCGGCATCCAGGTGGGCAAGAGCTTTCTCAAAACTGCAGTTTGCTAAATAATGCCGGAGCTGCGCATCCACTTCGCTGCGGTGGGCGGCCGTCCAAGTAGATATCTTTTCAGAGACCTCTTGTAATGCAGCGAGGTGCGATGCGGCATCGCGGTCTCGCCATGCGTGATCGGCGATGATGGAAACGCGTTGGCGGAGCAATTCAGTGAGTACAGCGGTCATGGGAGCTGGGCCACACTCGCATCGTTTTTTCCCCTTCGCCAGCATATCTGTGCGCCATTCCAAGGCCGACGGTGGATGAAACTCGCGCCTAAAATTTCTCGGGTACTAACACGGGCGGTGCTTGCCGGGAGCCAGCGATTTGATAGACAGATGGCGTGGCGCAGCAACGTGACGTGCGAGAAGTTCTTCAATACATCCCTCAATTCCGGGGGAAGGTGTTTTTTGTATTGATCGAGGCAGGGCTTTTACCCGAGCCGGCAGTCGCGGAAACACTGCTAGATTTAGCGGTGCTGGAAGATCTTGGCGTGAAATTGGTGCTAGGTGTGCTGGGCGGAGATTTGAAAGATCTGTATGATTGGACGCTGGAATGCGAGATCATGGCAGCCCGCGTTTCTAGGCCGATCACTGATCCCTTAGCGGCAAAAGAGGCATTGGAAATTCTCGCCCGCGGCCAATCTGCGATCATTGATGCTTCTACCACCGGGCCTCTGGATTTACCAGTGGTGGACTTTGCGGTGCGCATCGGCGTCAGCAAGGTGATCACTCTGCTGGAAGAGGCGATTCTCATTGATGGCGCACCTGCGCATGCGATTCGTGCGGCGGATGCGGAAGCCTTGGCTGGCCTAGCAGATCCGGCGAGTGCAGCGCTGCTCCGCTCCGCAGCGGCGGCATGCAAAAGTGGGGTGCCCCGCGTGCATGTGCTCAATGGTCGGCAACAAGGAGTCTTAGTCGATGAGCTTTTCTCAAACGAGGGCGTAGGCACCATGGTCCATGCGGATAGCTACCGGATCATCCGCAAGCTGCGGGAAGAAGATATTCCTGAGTTGTTAGGGATGATTGGGCGGTCAGTGCGCCGCACAAAGCTGGTGGAGCGTACCTACGAGGACATCCAATCTCGCATCGACGATTTTTATGTAATGGCCATCGATGATAACGTCGTCGGCTGCGTGGCGTTGCACGAATATCCCGGGGAAGCGACGGCGGAAGTGGCTTGCCTCTATGTGAAGCAAGCACACGAGGGCAGGGGATATGGCATTGAGCTGGTGCGCTTCGCGGAAAAAGTGGCGCTTGAAAATGGCATTCCCTGCGTGTTCGCGCTGAGCAATCGCGCGGCAGAATTTTTTTCCGGGAAACTCGGCTACACCGCTTCGACTGTCGATGTTCTTCCCGCCTGCCGCCGCGAGCAATATGAGGCGAGTGGGCGCGATTCACTCGTTTTTGCGAAACAATTTCCATCACCACTCATTGCTCACTAAAAACCTATGAAACTCAAATTTTGCGGTGCAGCCGGCACCACTACAGGCTCGCAACATCTGTTAGAAATCAATGGCAAGCGCATCCTGCTGGACTGCGGGCTTTACCAAGGATCGCGCAAGCATGCTTACGAGGTGAATTGCTGTTTCCCGCACTTTGATCCTAGGTTGATCGATGCGGTGGTGCTTTCTCATGCCCACATTGATCACAGCGGAAATTTACCGAATCTGGCATCCAAAGGCTTCACCGGAAACATCTACGCCACTCATGCCACCCGCGATCTCTGCCAGATCATGCTCGCGGATTCTGCTAGAATTCAGGAGGGCGATATCGAGTGGCTCAATAAACACCGGAAAAAAGAAGGACTGGAGCCAGCCACGCCGCTTTATAGCGAGCAAGACGCGGAGCGCTGCCTACGCCAGTTTGTGACGCTGGGCTATGACCGCCCGATGCAAATCGCAGATGGAGTGAGCGTCCGCTTCATCGATGCCGGGCACATCCTTGGCAGTGCCCAAGTGCTGTTAGAAATTCACGATCAAGCAGATGGAAAAAACAAGCGCTTCCTATTTTCAGGCGATGTGGGCCGCGGCGGTAATGAAGTGCTGCGCGATCCGGTAGCCGTCCCCGATGTGGATTTCCTGCTGATGGAGAGCACCTACGGTGGGCGCGAGCATGAAGCGCCGCCGGGAGTCGATGCGCATCTCGCAGAAATCCTCCGTGGTGCTGTAAAACGCGGTGGTAAGATTCTCATCCCCGCCTTTGCCGTGGAGCGCACGCAGCAGTTACTCTATGTTTTGCATGAGCTCTTCGAGAGTGGCGAGATCCCGGCGATCCCTGTTTTTGTCGATAGTCCTTTGGCGGTGAGTGCCACTGAGATTTATCGGCTTCACCCTGATGCTTTCAACGATGAGGTTTATCAATCACTTTTTGAGCGAGAAAATCCCTTTGGTTTTGAAAATTTGACGCTCGTGCGGTCTGTCAATGGCTCCAAGGCCCTCAATGATCTCAAAGGCTCAGCCATTATCATTTCCGCCTCTGGAATGTGCGAGGCAGGCCGCATTTTACATCATCTAAAAAACAACATCAGCGATCCTAAGACCACGGTCTTATTTGTAGGTTATTGTGCGGACAATACCCTTGGGCGGCGCATTCGTGACAATGAGCGGGAAGTCTCAATCCTCGGCTCACGCTGCACGGTGCGCGCTAAAATCGAGATCATTGATTCGTTTTCTGGTCATGCGGATCACTCGGAACTGCTCGCTTATTTCGCCCGTATGAGTGGGCCAAAACAACGCGTCTGGCTTGTCCACGGCGAGCCGGATCACGCAGAGAATCTACGCGCCGCTCTCGCTACTGATCACTCAGGTACCATCGAGGTGGCAGTGCTTGGTGCTGAAGTGGAATTTTAAGAAAACTCAGCACTGCAAAAAATTCCGTGCATTTCCGCTTGATGCGGCGGGGCGACTCATCGCACCGTTTTTCCACATGGAAGTATCGAAGCAAGCATCACCGACACCTATTGAATTGATCGATTGGTTAAATGACGAAGGGATTCTTGAATTGGACTGGGATTTCCCCGAAGATGGTGATCTAGCAGGCGCTGGCCTGGACTCGATGGCGGTCATGCAACTCGTAGTGGCAGTGGAAGATCGCTGGAGCATTGAACTCGGCCCTGATGAGCTCACAAAAGCGAATCTTGCAACACCCATTTCTCTGGCCAATTTGATCGTCACGAGAACCCAATGAAAGCACGCTGCGAGAAGTATGATCTCGCAGTGATCGGAGGGGGCAGTGCTGGCCTAGCCGCTGCCGTCACAGCAGCACGGCTCGGAGCGCGCACATTGTTAGTGGAGCGCTGTGGCTACCTCGGTGGAATAGGCACCGCGTCGCTCGTGCATAGCTTTTGTGGGCTATATCTCTTGCGGAAGGAGGCGGGTGCTGTGTTGGCAAATCCAGGTTTCCCGGAGGAAATCGCCGCACGCATGATCGCCGCCACAGGCATCGGCCCGCGGCGAATGGGGCGGGTAGATGTTTTGCCCCAGCATCCCGTCG